>NZ_JBAQRT010000077.1:0-9110 GCF_049306435.1 Zavarzinia sp. | reverse complement strand
GCGCGGTATTGGCCGGCGGCGGCGGCACGGCGGCCGACAGGTCCGGCTTCGGCAGCTGGGCGGCGCCGCCGATCCTGTAGGTCAGCACCCGGCCGACCACGGGAATGTCCAGCGCCTTGGCCGCCCGGCCATAGGCGAGGGCATAGGCGCCGCCGTAACCGACGACGACCGAGACATATTGCTCGCCATCGACGGTAAAGGTGACCGGGGCCGCCTGCACGCCGGTCTGGGTCGGCGAGGTCCACAGCCGCTCGCCGGTGCGGGCGTCATAGGCGTTGAACTTGCCGTCGCTGGTGCCCTGGAACACGAGGTTGCCGGCGGTCGTCAGCACGCCGCCGTTCCACGGCCCCCAGAGCTTGGCCCGCCAGACTTCCTTCTGGTTGACCGGATCCCAGGCGATCAGCGCGCCCGAGACGATGGCGGGATCGACGTCGGCGATGGGAGCGTTGTCCGTCCCGGTGTTCCACTGCTTGCGGTTATAGGCGAATTTGCCGTCCGGGGCGTAGAGACCGGGGATTTCCTGCGTCGGGATATAGACGAGGCCCGTGTCCGGGTTGAAGGCCATGGGCTGCCAGTTGTGGCCGCCGATGGGCGACGGCATGACCACCGCCGGCTTGTCGGCCCAGCGCGCGTCCGGATTCTCGATCGGGCGGCCGGTCGCCATGTCGATGCCGCTGGCCCAGGTCACGGTGACGTAATTCTTGGCCGAGATGAGCTGCCCGGTTTCGCGGTCGAGGACGTAGAAGAAGCCGTTCTTCGGCGCCTGCATGATGACCTTGCGTGGCTTGCCGTCGATGGTCAGCTCGGCCAGGATCATGTGCTGGGTCGCGGTGTAATCCCAGGTATCGCCCGGCGTGGTCTGGTAGTGCCACTTCAGGCGGCCGGTGTCCGGGTCGATCGCGAGGATCGAGGACAGGAACAGATTGTCGCCGCCGCCCGGGCTGCGCAGGTGCCGGGCCCAGGGCGAGCCGTTGCCGGTGCCGACATAGAGCGTGTTCAGCTCGGGATCGAAAGCCATCGAATCCCAGACCGAGCCGCCGCCGCCCATCTTCCACCATTCGCCGGTCCAGGTCTTGACCGCCTCGGCGAGTTCGGGGTTCTCGAAGGGTTTCGCCGGATCGCCGGGCACGGTGTAGAAACGCCAAAGCTGCTTGCCCGTCGCCGCGTCATAGGCGGTGACGTAACCGCGAACACCATATTCGGCGCCGCCGTTGCCGATGATCACCTTGCCCTTCACCACGCGGGGCGCGCCGGTGATCGTATAGGGCCAGGGGCCTTCCTTGGTGTCGATCTCCCACGCCTTCTTGCCGGTCGCGGCATCGACGGCGACCAGGCGGGCGTCGAGCGTGCCGAAGATCACCTTGCCTTCCCAGACCGCGACACCGCGATTGACGACGTCGCAGCAGGCGAACTTGCCCCATTCCCTGGGCACTTCCGGATCATAGGTCCAGAGCGCCTTGCCCGTCCTGGCGTCGAGCGCGGTGACGATCGACCAGGGGGCCGTGACATACATGGTGCCGTCGATGACGATCGGTGTCGCGTGATGGCCGCGGTTGCCGCCGGTCTCGTAGGACCAGGCGAGGCCGAGCTGCTTCACGTTGTCGGTCGTGATCGCGTTCAGCGGGCTGTAACGCTGCTCGGCATAGGTGCGGCCGGTGGAGAGCCAGTTGCCCGGCTCCTTGTCGGCGGCGATGATGCGGGCACCATCGACGGTGGCGGCGCCACCCCCTTGTGCCGGCGGCGTTTCGGCCAGGACGGAAGACGTCAGAAGACACAGGGCGGCGAATCCGGCAAGGCCGGCGCTCCGAAGGTGATGGCGCAACAATGATCCCTCCCCAATTTTTTTGTATTATGGGTGCCACACCCTAGCGAAGCCGGATGCCGCCGACAATAGTGAACAGGGCGTCACTTTTCAGGGGGCGTGAAGGGCTTCAGGTGCAGACGGGTCTGGTGATCGGGCACGGCTTTCTCGCCGTCGACATTGCGGCCCTGGAAGTAGGTTTTCTGCCAGCCGGCCCGGTTCGCCTCGGTGCCCTTGACCGGCAATTCGGCCAGGAACCGGCTGCGCCCCTCGGACCAGGCGGCGAAGGCGGCGGCGAGTTCGGGCTCGTCGGCGAGGCGGCGCACCTCAGGTTCCACCGTCTCGACCATGCCGCGGGGAATCGGGAACAGGAAGGCGAAGGGCTCGCCCGCCTCGAAGACGACGGGAATATCGGGCGCGGTGAAGCGCCAGTTCATGGTGAAGGTGGCGGCGGACCAATCCGCCTCGATGAGGCCGGTCAGGGGTGCGATGCCGTGGCGCGGATCATTGGGCGAGCCGCCGACCCAGAGGTTCCAGCCCGGCTCGGTCACGAACAGGCCCTGGATATGGAAGGTGAGAATGCCGGAGCCGAAATGGCCGACCGCCACCTGCCCGGCCCCCGGCCCGGTCACCTGCACCGCCGCAGGCTCGGGGCCGCCGGTCCAGATGGCTTCGATCCGGCTGGGGCAGAGCAATTCCCAGCCATGGGCATTGGCGATGTTGAGCGGCAGGCAGCGATAGGCGAAGCCCTGCGGCGTCGCCTCCATCCAGTCGCGGCTGGCGGGGGCGACCCGGATCTGCGGCGCGTGCTCGCCGAGGCTGTAGCAGGTCAGGCGCATGGTCGTAACGCGCCGATCATAGCGCGATTTCACCGCCGTCCCAGCGCCGGTTCAGCAGGAAGGCGAGAACGGCGCCGACGACGCAGAAACCGGCCATCAGGGCGAAGATCACGCCGCCGCCCCATTCATAGAGCGGGCCGATGACGAGGGTGGCGATGGCGACGGCGATCGAAATCCCGAAGGAGGCATAAAGACCCTGCGCCGTCGCGGTCAGGCCCGGCCTGATCGCCCGGGGGATGAAATGCATGGCGCCGAGATGAGCGAAAGCGAAACTGCCGGCATGCAGCCAGTTGACCGCCAGCAGGGCATAGACGTCGGTGGTCGAGGCCAGCACGGTCCAGCGCACGATACCGCCGAAAGCCCCGATCAGGATCAGCGTGGTCGGCCGCAGCCGATAGACGAAGCGCGACGAGAAGGCGAAGAGCAGGATCTCGGCGATCACCCCTTCCGACCAGATGAGGCCGATCATGACGTCCGACAAGCCGGCCTTCTGCCAATGCAGGGTGCTGAAGGTGTAATAGGCGGAATGGCTGGACTGGATCAGGGCATTGGCGCCGAGGAACAGCAGGAACACCCGATTGCGCAGGAAGGCCCGGACCGCGCCCGGAAAGCGCGGCCGGCGCTCGATCTCGATCACCGGCAGCAGCCAGGCGGTCGCGGCGGTGAGCGCGAGGGCGCCGAGGATCAGCCACAGGATGCCCTCCTTGCCGGCGAAGGGCACCACCCAGCCGACCAGCATGGTGCCGCCGACGAAGGTGACCGAGCCCCACAGCCGCACCCGGCCGTAATCGTAACCGCGCTGATAGGCGGCGAGCACGCCGAGGTTCTCGGTCAGGGCGACCTGCGCAGGGTAAAACAGGCTGGCGATCAGATAGGCGGTCATGACCGCCACGAATCCTTCCGCCGGCACCAGCAGCATGAAGGACAGCAGGCTGGCCACCGTCAGGCCCATCAGGATGCGCCGCCGCTCGGCGAGGAGATCGGCGAGGCGGCCGAATCCGGTGTTGCCGATCACCCGCACCACCTGGCCGATGGCGAGGACGATGGCGATCTGGGTCCCGGTCAACCCGCGATGGGACATCCAGGCCGGCAGGAAGGGCACGATGACCCCGAGCCCCGAGAAGGAGACCGCGTAGAAGAAGGCCATGCGGAAGGCCACCGGCCAGCGCCGGCGCAGGGGCTCGGACATGTCATCACGGGATGGAGCGGGTCAATGCTCGAGGGCGGTATGGACGAGATCGGACAAGCGGCGGAAACGCTCGACCGAGGCACTCTCCTCCAGAAGCCCGGCGGTGAGAAGGACGAAAGTGAGATCGGTCGCCGGATCGCACCAGAAGACATGGGAACCGGCGCCCATGCCGCCGAACGTCCCCGGGCTGGCCAGATGGCCGAAAGCCATGGGGTAGATGCCCTGCCCGCGCAGCCAGAAGCCATAGGAGAAATGGGACGGCGTCGGCCCCCGTCCCGGCGGCGCGAAGAATTCATTGGGCATCGCCCCCGTGCGGTCGACGAGGGCGAAGCGCACCAGGGCCGGCGACAGCACCCGGCGCTTCACCGCCCGGCCGCCATTCCGCCAGCTTTCGGCGAAGGCGAAGACGTCGGACGCCGTGATGACGCAGCCGCCGCCGGGCATCTCGCTCTCGGGCTTCAGCCGGTCGGAGGATTCGAGGACGCCGGGCGGGAACAGGCCGGGCGTCCGGTCGCGAACGACGACCGGGACATAGCGCGAGCGGACATGATCGGGAATGCCGAGATGGGTCTCGTCCATGCCGATCGGCTCGAACACCTCGTCGGCCAGAATGCGGGAAAAGCGCCGGGTGCCGCCGTCGAGCCGGCGCACGATCTCGGCCAGCAGGCCATGGGCGAGGACGGGGGAATAGAGCACGCGGGCACCGGGCTCGGCCAAGGGCTCCGCCCGCGACAGGGCGGCGGTGACCGAGGCGATGTCGGCCCCGTTCAGCTTGCGGTCGCCCATGATCACCGGCGGCAGGCCGCTCGTATGGGTGATCAGATGGCCGATGGTGATGCCGCCCTTGCCTTGTTCGGCGAATTCGGGAACGACGGCGGCGACCGGCGTATCAATGGCGATATCGCCGGCCTCGATCCGCTGCAGGACGGCGAGATTGGTGAACTGCTTCGACAGCGACATCGACATGAACACCGAGTCGAGCGCCATCGCCCGCCCCGTCGCCCGCTCGGCGAAGCCGATCGCCTGATGCAGCAGGATATCGCCCCGCCGCGCGACGAGGACGACGGCCCCGTCGATCCGCGCCGCCTCGACATCGGCGGCAAGCGCCGCCGACACCCGGGCCAGACGCCCGGCATCCATGCCCTGAACCTGGGCGGCGGCAACATTCACGGACATCGGCGGCTTCTCCCGGCGCTTTTTCTCAAGGCGGCGGGAGTGTGGGCGGTTCGGAATTCGAGATCAAGAAAGCAACGGCACCGGAATCGAAAGCCCCGCCGAAGCGGGGCTGGACGGAAGGATCAGGCGCTGGCCTTCTTTTTCGGCTTGGACAGCGCCTCTTCGGCGTCGCGCCCTTCTTTCGTGTTTCGCCGCACGGCCGCGCGTACCTTGGGATCGGCGAGCCATTTGGCCATGGTGTCCCGCACCCGCGCTGCAGCGGTTTCGAGAAACGCCATTTGCCGTTCGCGATCCATGCTTTTCTCCATCGACGATCCACGATATCCGGGCATCGGTTAATCGCACCCTACCGCTTCACAGCCTTCCACACGCAGCGACCATGATAGGGGTCGTAAGTGCGCACTTCATATCCGCATGTTTCAAATCGCCGCGCAATGTCGACGAATTTCCTCAACGCCTTCTGCGGCGGGTCTTCGTCCATCGTGAAATAGTGAATGACCTCTGCGGGGACGTTGCGCACCATGGCTTCGATCGCCGCAAGCACATGCAAAAGGATGCGTTTGCGCTCAGCCTTCGGGATTAACCTCGCTGTATCGAGCCCACTCCAGATTTGGCGGCTTTCGTCGAGCAAATCGTCTTCTTCGACGATGCAGAATGCCATTTCCGCCTCGACCAATATGTCAGGCGATCCCGGCAGCGGCTCGAGGGCGAGCATGAGCGAATAGGCTTTTCCGGCCACAGGGTCGTAGCCGAGGTTCTCGACGATCAAGGCGGAGCTACCCTGGCGGAAAACTTCGAAATGCGCCGATGCCGAGCTGATCGTGGAAATATAGGCCATTCACCCTCCTCTAGGGCGAAGACTAACCACAACCCAGGAATGCTCAAGTACGAAAAATACCCCAAAAGCACAGACTGATGCCCCGAGACCACCAACGAAAAAGGGGCCCGAAGGCCCCTGGATCAGCGGTGCGCGGTGGACCGGATCAGTCCTTGGCGCGTTCCATGTAGTTGCCTTCGGCGGTGCCGACGACGACGCGGGTGCCCGACTCGATATGGGGCGGCACCAGGATCTTCTGGCCGTTCTCGAGGATCGCCGGCTTGAAGGACGACGACGCGGTCTGGCCCTTCACGACCGGGTCGGCCTCGACGATCTTCAGGGTGACGGTCTGCGGCAGCTCGGCCGCGACGGGCGAGCCTTCGTAGGTGCGGATGGAGCAGACCATGCCTTCCTGGAGCCACACGGCCGGATCGCCGATGACGTCGGCGGGGACGAGGATCTGCTCGAAGGTCTCGGTATCCATGAAGGCGTAATTGTCGCCCTCGGGATAGAGATACTGGTAGTCCCGGTCCTCGAGGCTCACGCGCTCGACCTGTTCCGAAGAGCGGTAGCGTTCCTGCGTCTTCACGCCGTCGCGGATGCCGCGCAGCTCGAACTGGGCGAAGGCGCCGCCCTTGCCGGGCTGCACCATCTGGGTCTTGAGCACCGCGAACAGCTTGCCGTTGATTTCAACGACGTTGCCGACGCGGATGGTGTTGGCGTTAACCTTGGGCATGGGAAATACTCTGTTTGCCTGACCGAATGGCGGCGGACCCTATCAGACGCGCCCGCAATGGACAACCGGCGCCTTGACTGCTAGGGCCATGCGTCATGACCCATGATTCCATTCCCTGGTGGCGCCCCGACGCCTTCGCCCGCAAGCGCGAGCCTCTTCTGGCCCGGGCGCGCATCCTCGCATCTTTACGCGAAACCTTCGCCGCGCGGGATTTCACCGAGGTCGAAACCCCCGCGCTGCAGGTCAGCCCGGGGATCGAGCCGCATCTGATGGCCTTCGCCACCGACTTGGAGCCTGCGGACGGCGGGCCGGCGCGGCGGCTCTATCTTCACACCTCGCCCGAATTCGCGATGAAGAAACTGCTGGTCGCCGGGATGCCGCGCATCTTCCAGATCACCAAGACCTGGCGCAACCGCGAGCGCTCGGACACCCATCACCCGGAATTCACAATGCTGGAATGGTATCGGGCGGGCGGCAGCCTGGGCGATCTGATGGAGGATTGCGAGGCGCTGGTACGCGCGGCGGCTCGGGCGGCGGGGCGCGACCATCTGCGGGTGGGCGAGAAGGACATTCCCATCGACGAGGATTTCGAGCGCCTGTCGGTCGAGGAAGCCTTCCTGATGCATGCCGGCATCGACCTCTTCGCCACGATCGACGATCCCCTCGCCCCCTCGCCCCATGCGCTGCGTGCTGAGGCGGAGGAGATCGGCATCCGCACCGCGCCGGACGACAGCTGGGAAGATATTTTCTTCAAGATCAGCCTCGACCGCATCGAGCCGCATCTGGGCGAGACAAGGCCGACCTTCCTGACCGACTGGCCGATTTCCATGGCCGCCCTGTCGCGGCCGAACCCGGAGGATCCCCGTGTCGCCGAGCGCTTCGAGCTTTACGCCGGGGCGGTCGAACTCGCCAATGCCTTCGGCGAACTGACCGACGCGGCGGAGCAGCGAAGGCGCTTCATGGCGGACTGCGAGAAGAAGGAAAAGCTCTACGGCTTTCGCTATCCGATCGACGAGGATTTCCTCGCCGCCCTCGAATGGGGGCTGCCGGCTTCGGCGGGCATCGCCCTCGGCATCGACCGGCTGGTGATGCTGGCCACGGGGGCCGGGCGGATCGATGACGTGCTGTGGGTGCCGGTGGTCGAGGCTTGAAGGATCAGTTGCCGGATTTGCCGGTGCTGACGCCGTCCTGCCCGTTCTTTTCGCCCGGCACCGGCAGGCTGGCGAGGGCGATCACCGCGTCGCCCGAGAGGGCCGGCAGGAACATGCGGGCGACGGGGGCGGCCGCTGCCGCGAAACCGTCGCCGATCCGTCCGCCGATCGAGGCGATGGCGCCGACCGTCGCCTTGGCCTGGGCTGTGACGGCGGCGCCCGCGCTGGCCCCCGCGTTTTCCAGCTTGTCGGCGAAACGCGCATAGACCTCGCGCACCGAAAGCGCGCGGCCATCCTTGCCATAGAAGATCGAGCGATTGGCCGAGGCGGCATCGGGCATCACGCTGGCGGCGGGCGTCGACGGCGCCTTGGCCATGGTGGACAGGAAGCGCGAGGCCCCGCCGGCGCCCAGGAAATGCGCCATGTAGAGGTCGGTCGAATTCACGTCGCGGTTCAGCCGGCCCGTCAGATAGGCCTTGTTGTCATTGGCGAATTCCGCCCCCATCACGGCCGAGACGGCGGGATCGTCGCGCAGCGCCAGGATCTGCTTCTTCGTCGCGGCGTCGGACACTTTCATTCGGCCATCGGCGCCTTGCCTGATGGCATCGGCGAGATCGCCCAGGCCATGTTCGGCGCCATGGTCCTTGACCATCTTCAGCCAGGTCTGGTCGATGAACTGGTAGAGCCCCCGGGCGCTGGAGGTGGAAGCCTTGGCATCGGCATCGAAGCCGGATTCGATCTGGGCCTGGGCGACCAGATATTTGAAATCGACGCCGGTCTTGGCCGATGCGGTCTGGATCCCGCGCAGGACATCGTCGGGCACACCGGCATAGGTCTGGCCGCGGCGCGTCGCATTGGCGATTTCAGTCGGCAAAGTCAGGCTCATCTGGTCGTCCTCCCGGCAATCCGGTCCTGGCGACCCGGTCAAAATTGCCGGGTGCCGTGGCGGGCCGCGACGGAAAACTCCGATTCGCCGTGCCCTCGCGGCCTGCCACGCCCCTTCACTAGCGAAAGCCGTGCCAAGTCATTCGCCCCGCCCACCTGCCCGTCCGGCATGACCGACATTGAGGGCGATCAGGTCGAGGAGGCGGCGCAGCAGAAGGGCGATGCCATCATCCTTCGGCGTCGGCGTCAGCGCGGCCAGGGCGGAGGCTGCGCTGACGAGGCCGGAAGCGACGAGCAGCAACGCCTCGCCATGGAGGGAAATGAATTCGATCATGTTTTGTTCTCCTCACGGCCCGATGCGAAAGAAATGATGGCGGCCGATGGTGACGGTGGGGCGCCGGCCCCGCGCCCAGGCCGGGCGGCTACCCCTGGCGTGATAATGGTCGGCGCCGCCGGTGGGATCGCCCATCCGGCCGTCCAGCGCCGCGTCGGCGATGGTGCGCGCCGGCAGCAGCA
>NZ_JBAQRT010000076.1:0-6639 GCF_049306435.1 Zavarzinia sp. | reverse complement strand
GCCGCGGACCGCACCGCGAATGCCTACCGGCCCTGGCCGATCCTGCAGGCGCCGTTCCATGCGGTGCCGGTCTGCGCCGGTGTCACCTACACCATGGGCGGCATCGCCATCGATGCTGGCGCCCGGGTGCTGGACACCGCCGGCCAGGTCATTCCCGGCCTGCTGGCGGCGGGCTCCTGCACCGGCGGCCTCGAGGGCGGCAGCAAGGCGGGCTATTCGGGCGGCCTGTCCAAGGCCAGTGTTTTCGGCCTGATCGCGGGCGAGACGATGGTGGCCTCGCTCGCCGCCCCCGTCGCCCGGCGGGCCTGAGGGGAGGGCGGCATGACCCAGGCGAAATACGATCGCGAAGTCGATCTTCTGGTCGCGGGCGCGGGGCCGGGCGGCATGACGGCGGCCCTGGTCGCCGGCCTCGAAGGTCTCGATGTCCTGATCGCGGAAAAGAGCGAGCAGGTCGGCGGCACCGCCTCCACCTCCGCCGGGACCCTGTGGATCCCGGGCAACCGGCCGAGCCTCGACGCCGGCTGGCAGGACAGCGCGGCCGAGGCGGAGCGTTACATGGACGCGCTGACCGGCGGTCCGCAGGCGGCGAACCGCACCCTGCGCACGGCCTATCTGGCGACGGGGCCGGAAGCGATCGATTATCTGATGCAGCGTACAGAGGTGCAGTTCGCACCCTGCGGCCGGCATCCCGATTACCGGTCCAATCGGCCGGGCGCCGCCGTGACTGGCCGCGCCATCGTCGCCCGCATGTTCGATGGTCGCCGCCTCGGCCCCGATTTCGAGAGGGTGCGCCCGCCGATCGCGGAATTCATGGTCTTCGGCGGCATGATGGTGGGCAAGGACGATATTCCCCGCCTGATCAACCGCTTCAGGTCGGTCGGCAATTTCCTCCATGCCGGGCGGCTGTTCGCGCGATATCTCGCCGATCGCCTGCGCTATTCCCGGGGCACGAGGGTGGTGATGGGCAATGCCCTGGTCGCCCGTCTCTACTACAGCCTGAAGCAGATCGACGTGCCCGTGCTTTTCGGCGCCGGCATAAGAGAGCTGATCCGGGGGCCGCGCGGTGGCATCGAGGGCGCGGTGCTGGACACCGCGTCGGGGCCGCTCCGGGTGCGGGCCCGGCGCGGCGTCGTGCTGGCGACCGGCGGCTATGCTCATAACCAGGCCCTGCGCGATGTCTTCATGCCGAAGCCGGTGGCGCGGCGCTCGCTGGCCGCGGGCAGCGACACCGGCGACGGCATCATGCTGGGCAAGGGCATCGGCGCCCGCATCGCGCCCGAGGAACATGGCACCGGTGCCTTCTGGACCCCGGTCTCGGTCACCCGCCGGAAGGATGGCGGCACCGGCCTGTTCCCCCATCTCTCCCTCGACCGGGCGAAGCCGGGCCTGATCGCGGTCAATCGCGAGGGCCGGCGTTTCGTCGATGAAGGCGCCTCCTATCACGACTTCGTCGAGGCGATGTATGCGATGCAATCGATCCCGGCCCATCTGATCTGCACCGCCGGTTTCGTGCGGAAATACGGCATCGGCCCGGTCTATCCCGGGACCGGCAACCTGAAGCCCTTCGCCGACAGCGGCTACCTCACGCTGGCGCCGACGATCGAGGAACTGGCGCGGCGGATCGGCGTCGATCCCGCGACCCTGGCCGCGACCGTCCGCCGCCACAATAATTTCGCGCGGCAGGGCCGGGACGATGATTTCGGCAAGGGCGAGAGCGAATTGTCGCGTTTCAACGGCGATGCCGCCAATACGCCCAACCCCTGCCTCGCCCCGATCGAGAGCGGTCCCTTCGTCGCGGTCGAGGTCTTCCCGGCCGAGATCGCCTGTTCGACCGGCCTGTCGACCGATATCGACGCCCGCGTGCTCGACGCCGCCGGCGAGGTGATCCCCGGTCTATACGCCTGCGGCAACGACATGGCCTCGATCATGGCCGGCACCTATCCGGGGCCGGGTACCACGCTTGGCCCCGCCATGGTCTTCGCCTATCGCGCCGCCCGCCACGCGGCCGGTCTCACCGCGGTCCAGAAATCCGAACAGCGTCTGCGCGCCGTCTGAAAAATCATCAGCGAGGAAACCCCATGACCCGAGATTTCCCCCTTACCGCCGCCGGAGGTGACGCATGCTCGTCCACGTCCTGAACGGCCTCGTCCACGGCGGCATGCTCTACATCATGTCGGTCGGCCTCGTGATGATCTTCGGGCTGCGCCGGGTGGTGAATTTCGCCCATGGCGCGCTCTACATGCTCGGCGCCTATGTCGGTTACACGGCGGCGATGGCCTTCGGCTTCTGGGTCGCCCTGCCGGCGGCGGCGCTGGTGCTCGCGGCTCTGGGCGTCATTCTCGACCGCACCGTCTTCCGCACCCTCCAGAAGGAAGATCCGATCGTCACCGTGCTCGTCACCTTCGGCATCCTGCTGGTGCTCGAGGATGTGGTGCGCACGATCTGGGGCAAGGATCTGATCAGCTTCCCGATGCCCGACCTCCTGTCCGGTTCGATCGCGATCGGCGAGATTACCTTTCCCGTCTATCGCCTCGCCGTGATCGGCGCCGCCATCCTGGTCGCCGGCGGTCTCAGCGCCTGGCTGCGCCTGACCCGCGCCGGCCTCTATGTCCGCGCCTCCAGCGTCGATCCGGTGACGACCGCGATGCAGGGTGTCGATACCGAACGCCTGTCCATGCTGGTGGTCGCGGTCGGCACCGGCCTCGCCGGCCTGTCCGGCGTGATCGCGGCGCCGCTGATCGCGCTTTCCCCCTCCATGGGGGCGTCGATCCTCATCGAAAGTTTCATCGTCGTCGTCACCGGCGGCCTCGGCTCCTTCGCCGGGGCTTTCGTCGCCGCGCTGGTGATCGGCCAGCTGCACAACCTCGGGGTCGTCTACACGCCCAATGTCGCTTCGATGATCCCGCTCGTCCTGATGGTCGCGGTGCTGATCTGGCGGCCGAACGGCATCGTGAGGAGCGCCCACTGATGACCGAGAGAACCGACATCATGCCCGCACCCGCCTTCCGTCTCGGCCGTGGCTTGGGCTTCCCGGCCGGCCTCGCCCTCGTCGCCGTCATCGGCGCCCTGCTGCCCGGCCTCGCCGGCTCGCCCCTGCTGACCACCCTGCTGACCCAGGGCACGATCACGGCGATCCTGGCGACCGGGGTCGGCTTCCTGATCCGGCAGAATGGCCTCGTCAGCTTCGGCCATGCCCTGTTCTACGGCGGCGCGGCCTATCTGGTGGCGCTCGCCATGGAACACGACGTGGTCTCGACCGAGGTCGCGGTGATCGCCGCCATCGTGCTGCCCACGATCTTCGCCTTCCTGATCGCCTTCATCATGCTGCGGGTGGCCGGCGTCGCCTTCTCCATGCTGACGCTGGCGGTCGCCCAGGCCGGGTTCGAGCTGGTGATGCGCTGGCGCAGCCTCGCCAATGGCGAGGACGGCATCGCCGTCCGCCTGCCCGAGACGGTCTTCGGCATTCCGGTTTCGGTGTTCCAGCGCCCGGAAAGCATGTTCCTGATCTGCTGGGGCGTGCTCATGGTGATCCTGCTCGGTCTCTGGCTGCTCGGGCGGTCCCATTTCGGCACGCTCACCCTGGCGATCCAGGGCAACGAGGAACGCGCCCGCTTCATCGGCTACGAGACCATGGTGCCGCGCGCGCTGGTCTATGCCCTGTCCGCCGGGATCGCGGCGATCGGCGGCGTGCTCTTCGCCGGTTACAACGGCTTCGTGACGCCCGACACCACCCATTGGACCCATTCGGGCGAGGCGCTGGTCATGGCGATCATCGGCGGCGCCCGCACGGTCTGGGGGCCGGCCCTGGGCGCCATGCTCTATTTCTTCGTGCGGGATGCGGCGGGCAGCATCACCGACCATTGGCCGGCGATCATCGGCGTCACCCTCATCATCGTCACCGTCGCCCTGCCTTCCGGTATCGGCGGCGCGATCGGCAACCTCGCCCGCCGGGCCTTCGGAGGTCGTCATGGCTGAAGCCTATAGTCTCGAGGCGACCGGCCTCACCCGGCGCTACGGCGGCTTCGCCGCGCTCGACAATGTCTCGATCGCGCTGCGGCCGGGCGAGATCCGGGGCCTGATCGGCTCCAACGGTGCCGGCAAGTCCACCTGCATGGACGTGCTGTGCGGCCGGGGCGCCAACCCGATCGGCAAGGTGCTGCTCGAGGGCCGCGACCTCTCGGCGGCGAGCGAGAGGGCGAGGCGCCGCGCCGGCCTCGCCCGGTCGTTCCAGAAGACCAACATCTTCCCGGATCTGACCGTGCGCCAGCAGGTGGCGCTCGCCGCCCGCAACGCCGAAAACGACAACACGGAAGACGTGCTGCGCGAGATGCAGCTGCTGCCCCATGCCGAGCGGCGGGCGGCCGATATCTCCTATGGCGACCAGCGCCGGGTCGATATCGCGCTGTCCCTCGTCGGCCATCCCAAGGTCCTGCTGCTCGACGAGCCGGCGGCGGGGCTGACCATGGGGGAATCGCTGGCGCTCGCCCATCTTTTGCGCGACCTCGCGGCCCGCTGGAACCTGACGGTTCTCCTCGTCGAGCACGACATGGAGGTGATCTTCTCGATCTGCCGCCGGATCACCGTGCTGCATCTCGGCAAGATCCTGACCGAGGGCACGCCCGAGGAAGTGCGGGCCAATCCCGAAGTGATCAAGGCCTATCTGGGGAGTGCGGTGGCATGAGCCTGCTGGCGCTGGACAATGTCGACGCGGCCTATGGCCGGGCCCGCGTGCTGCACGATGTCTCCCTCTCGGTCTCGAAGGGCGAGCGGGTGGCGATCCTCGGCCGCAACGGCGTCGGCAAGACGACCGTGGTCAACACCTGTCTTGGCCTTGCCGCGCTGAAGAAGGGTCATGTCTCCTTCGGCGGGCAACGGATCGGGACGCTGCGCACCTTCACCGCCGCCCGGGCCGGGCTTTCGGTGGTGCCCCAGGGCCGGCGCATCGTGCCGGGCCTGACGGTGCGCGAGAATCTGCTGCTGGGCGCCGCGCCCAACCGCAAGGGGCCGTGGCACGTCGAGGCGGTCTTCGACCTCTTCCCGATCCTGCGGGAGCGGGCCGAGACGCCGGGCACGGCGATGAGCGGCGGTCAGCAGCAGATGCTGGCGATCGGCCGGGCGCTGATGGCCAATCCCGATCTCCTGATCCTCGACGAGCCGAGCGAGGGCCTTGCCCCCGTCGTCGTCGACGATCTGGGCGACACGCTGGTCAAGCTCGCCGGGGCCGGGACCTCCATCCTCCTGATCGAGCAGAACTTCGGCCTCGTCCGCAAGGTCGCGGAGCGTTACTACGTCCTCGCCAAGGGATCGGTGGTCGAGGACGGAAAGCTCGCCGGGCTTTCCATGGAAACACTGAAGAAACACGTCGCCGTCTGAACAAGGCGATCGAAAAGACCATCAACGGGAGGAAGACCATCATGCTCATCAACCGGCGTACCCTGCTCGCGGGTTCCGCGGGCGCCGCCCTGCTGACCGCCGTCCGGCCGCGCTTCGCGCGGGCCGCGGATCCCTTGCGCATCGGCATCCCGACCGCGCTGACCGGGCCTTATGGCGACCTGGGCGAACAGGCGCGCCGCGCCGTCACCATCGCGGTCGACGAGGCGAACGCGGCCGGCGGCGTCGACGGCCGCCCGGTCGAGGTCCGCTTCCTCGACACCCAGGCCAAGGCCGAGATGGCGCGCCAGCAGGCGGAGAAACTGGCCCTGTCCGGCTTCAACATCATGGCCGCGTCCATCGCCTCGGGCGAGGTGCTGGCGATCGGCCCGATGCTGGAGCGCTGGGACGCGCTCTATGTCGCGACCATCTCCAAGGCGGACGACATCACCGGCAAGGCTTGCGGCCGCCGCCTGTTCCGGGTCAATCACCCGGATGCCGCCGATGCCGCGGTGGTCATGCCCTGGCTCGCCACCAGGGAAGAGAAGGACTGGGCCATCATGGGCTCCGACACCGCCTGGGGCCGCAACTCGGGCGCCAGCTTCGCCAGGGCCGCGGCCGCCAACGGGCGCAACGTGGCGGCGGAAGGTTACGCCAGCCTCGGCAACAATGATTTCGCGCCCTATATCCAGAAGATCGCGGAATCCGGGGCCAAGGGCCTGTGGGTCGCACTGGCCGGCCGCGACGCGGTGAATTTCGCGACCCAGGCCAAGCAGTTCGGCCTCCTCGACAAGGTGTTCACGGCGGGGGTCAGTTTCGCCACCGACAATACGGTGAAGACGCTGGGCGAGGTGGCCAAGGGCATCTGGGGCGTGATCAATTACAGCTCCACCCTCGATACGCCGGCCAACAAGGATTTCGTCGCCCGCTGGGCCGCGAAATACCCGGGCACCGCTCCCAGCAATTTCGAGGGCGAGACCTATGTCGGGATGCAGGTGATCTTCCAGGCGGTGAAGAAGGCGGGCAGCGTGAAGCCGGCCGAGGTCGCCGCGGCGATGGAGGGCGCCACCTTCGACACGCTGTTCGGCGCGCAGCTCATGCGCAAGGAAGACCACCAGCTGGTGGTGCCGAATTTCTTCGGCGTGGTGAAGGAACACGAAGGCACGCTGAAGCCCGTGATCACCATGACCGTGCCGGCGGAACAGGCGATGCCGACCCCGAACCCCGAGTGCAAGCTGTAAGTCCATCCGGTCGCGCCCGGCCTCGGGC
>NZ_JBAQRT010000075.1:0-35826 GCF_049306435.1 Zavarzinia sp. | reverse complement strand
CAACCCTACCCACAGCCGCCACGGTGACCACCGCTATGGATAAGTAGCCCGCCGCCGCCAGACTCGTGATGGTCGCGCCGGCGAGCTACTTACCCACAGCTCCTACACCATTCGGCGGGACACGATCACCGACTGGAATTCTTGACCTTGGAGCTAATTAGTCATATATGATCGTTTTATCGATGTTTTGCATCATATATGGATGGTTGAGATGGGTTCCCCCAAGGCGAAGCCAGCACTGGAACGGCTGGGCCAGGATATCCGCAACGCGCGTCTGCGGCGTGGTATCGCCGTGGCGGATCTCGCCTTGCGTGCGGGAACCTCGCCGAGTTCCATTGCCCGCCTTGAACGGGGTGATCCGGGCGTTGCCATCGGAACGCTTGCCGACGTTCTCGTTGTGCTCGGCCTCCTGGAGCGGCTCGCTGACCTGGTCGATATCCGCAAGGACGATCTGGGGCTGGCGCTGGCAGCGGAGCACGGACCGCGCAGGGGCCGCTCCTTCGCGGCAAGGCTGAAAAAGCAGAAGGCTCAGACGGAGGAGACGCAGGATCGGCAGGACGTTGTGGACCCTGACGGGGCTTCCTTCTGATGGCCGATTTCGTCGCCCATGTCGCGCTTGGCGAAGGCCGAACATCGGTGGGCCAATTGCGTTTCACCCATGCCGGGCCACGCCAATTCTCGACCTTCGCCTATGACGCCGAATGGATCGAAAACCCGCGCGCCTTCGCCATACAGCCCGATTTTCCTCTTGAGGCCGGCCCATTTCACACCTCGGGTCAGCCCGGCAACATGCGCGACGCCTTGGCGGGCGTTTTCGCGGATGCGGCTCCAGACAGTTGGGGACGCAGGCTGCTCGAACGCGCCTATGGCAATGGTCTCAACGAATTCGAGTATCTGACGCTTTCCGACGATACCTGCCGGCAGGGCGCGTTGCGCTTTCTGGATGACAAGGGCGAGGTCATTCGCGGCAAGGCAGCGGACGCCGTTCCGCGTCTGGTCGATCTCGAAACCATCACGGTGATCGCGCGCGCCTATGAGCAGGGCAAGGAAATCTCACCCGAGGAGATGCAGGCTCTGGCCGGCGCCGGCGGCTCCGGCGGTGCTCGCCCCAAAGCCAATGTCAGGGACGTCGATGTGCTGTGGCTGGCGAAGTTCACCTCGGTCCACGATCAACAGCCGATCGAGCGCGTCGAGGTCGCAACCCTTCGCCTGGCGGCAGCCTGCGGTATCCGCACGCCCGAGACACGGTTGGAGTTGGCCGACACGCCGTTCCCGGTCGCGCTGATCCAGCGGTTCGACCGGCGTGGGGCCGCTCGGATCCCATACATCTCCGCGCGCACCGCGCTCGGCAAGACAGGGGCGGAGCTGGGTTCCTATACGGAGATCGTCGATTTCATGCGGTCTTATTCATCCGACCCCATGGCCGACTTTCGCGAGCTCTATCGGCGTCTGATCTTCACGATCCTCGTGTCCAACAAGGACGATCACCTGAAGAACCACGGCTTCCTCTATGTGGGAGCGGGTCAATGGCGGCTGTCGCCGGTATTCGACGTGAACCCGGCGCCGGATCGCAACCCGTATCTCGAGACGGCGATCCTTGAGGGCGGGACCCATGATCGGTCGATCATCCTCGCACTGGAAGCCTGCGAATTTTTCGAGATTTCCGAGGCCGAGGCACGGGAGATCATCCGAACCATGGCGCAGCGCATTTCGGACGGATGGCGGGAAGCCTTCAGACAGGCTGGCGTTTCTGGCGCGCTGGCGCGTGACTATGAGGCTGCTTTCGCCGGCGATGAGATGGAAACAGCGCACAGTATTTAGATCATATATGACAACTAATAGCCGATTATCAGTCAAATATGAGTATTGAAGGGTTCTGGCGTTGCGAACCACGACGGATCGCTGAGATGCTTTTGAAAGCGGGTCGTGAGAATTCAGGGGTGAACAGCTGCAGGGGGCGAAGCCGCCGCGTTTCGGGCAATCAGATTCAGCTTGAAGGGCTGTGCAGAAGAATGAGCCCCGCAGCGTTCACTACGGGGCTCATTCAAACTCAAGATTGATACGTTAGGTCCGATCGTGGACCTGGGCGAGCGGGGCAACCCTCTTCGCCGCATCGACGCCCGCCTGTGCGGACTGCTTGGAGGTGTAGACCTCGGAGTGACACAGGGTTTCGCCGTTGGCACCCTTAAGACGCCAGAAGTACCCGCCTGCGTTCGCGCGAAGGATTTCAAACATGTTGCTGGCCCTCCTTGGGCCGGAAATGAGACCCGTCCGAAGCGCCGGGTCATTGATTTCTGAGGATGGGCCAGCTAGGGTAATGGTGTTCAAGCATGCCTAGCGGGCTTCGGCCCAGGTATTCGGAAATCGGCTGGTTTACGAGACCAGTCGGTTTTCCATCCATTTTGCCTTCGGGGTGAGATACGGCCCCCTCGGCGGAAGTTCGTCTGGACTCACCGGCGGAACTTCAGGAAACCGCGTCCCATCCTTTACTTCAGCGATCCGGCCCTGATTGAGGCCGAAGAACGCTGCAATATCGTGATGGCGGTCGCCCCGCTTGATCATTCCGCGAATGAGCGCCGCATCGCGCTCCGTAATTATGAGGCCACTGGGCTTCGCCCGTGATGCCATGCATTTCTCCTATGTTTCCAACGCCAGACTCTAGCCTGACGTGTCCTTTATGAGCGCGATTCGCTTGGTGGTCAATATTAAATCGCACAATTTTATGCCGTAGCTAGTTACGGTTTTATATTTTCTTGACGACGTAGTGCGCTACGGCTATAAATCGCGTATGACGAAACGAGTGAAAACAGTCGCCCTCGGTCGCTCCGCCGCCCGCCTTCTGGATGTTGCGGAGGTCTTTGCGGGCGTTGGCGTGTCGCGCGAGGAAACGGTGGTTCGCCCTGGCGAACGGCTGCCGGTTATCGGCGTACGTGATCTCCAAGATGGCGCTGTAGCCGCGCGAGAAGCGCTGGACACAGTAGGCTTTTCGTCTCCCTCCAAAGCGGCGACCTATGCGGTGCAGGTCGATGACGTGCTCGTCACGGGGCGCGGTACGCTCCTGAAATTCGGCCTTGTGGGGGATGAGACAGTAGGGGCTATCGCCAGCGCAAACATCATTGTCGTGCGACCCGGCCCCGATGTGGCGGGCGGCGCGCTGTTTGCAATCCTGTCCAGCGATGTGTTTCGTCCAAAGATCGAGGTTCTGCGGAGAGGGGCGACGACGTTGCTGTCCCTGTCGCCAAAAGACCTTGCCAAGCTCGAAATCAATCTGCCGTCGCGGAACGAACAGGAGCGCATCGCCGCCCTCGTTAAGGACGCGCAAATCGCCTACCGCACCGCCCTGGAGGCTGCCGAAATCCGCCGCTCACTCGCGCGGCGTCTGATTGACGCTCGTCTGTTTGGCGACAACCAGAACAATTGAGGAAAACATGGCCAAGCTTACACGCACCGAACTGGAAAATCATCTTTGGAAATCCGCCGACATCCTGCGCGGCTCCATCGATAGTTCAGATTACAAGATCTACATCTTTGGCTTTCTGTTCCTGAAGCGGCTGTCTGATCGTTTCGAAGAAGAAGCCAAGGAGGCGATGCGTCAGGGTCTGCCGGAGGATGTCGCCTACAGCGACCCGGACGAGCATGAGTTCTTTCTGGTTGAACGCGCGCGCTGGTCGTCGATCAAAAAGCTGACGACGGGCATTGGCGATCACCTCAACAAGGCATGCGCCGCGATTGAGGACGCCAATCCCTCGATTGAAGGCGTACTGGCCAATATCGACTTCAATTCCGAATCACGCCTTGGCGACGCCAAGAACCGCGAAGGCGTTTTGTCGCGTCTGATCGACCACTTCTCACGCATCGACCTGTCGAACGCCTCGCTTTCCGAGCCGGACATGCTTGGTCGCGCCTATGAATATCTGATCGACAAATTCGCAGATGATGCAGGCAAGAAGGGTGGCGAGTTCTATACCCCCCATCATGTCGTGCGGCTGATTGTGGAGTTGCTGGACCCCAAGCCAGGCATGCGCATCAGCGATCCCACCTGCGGCTCCGGCGGCATGCTGGTTCAGGTCGCGGAGCATGTGGCGAAGCTTGAAGGCAAGAGACTGGGTGAAGCACTCAACATCACACTGCATGGGCAGGAAAAGAACCTTGGCACATGGGCCATCGCCAAGATGAACCTACTGCTGCACGGGCTACGCGATGCGCGTATTGAAAAGGGCGATACGATCCGCAATCCGCGCCTGCTCGATCAGGACGGCAACCTCTTCCTGTATGACCGCGTGATCGCCAATCCGCCCTTTTCGCTGGATAGCTGGGGGGCGGAGGACGTGTCAGGCGACACCGAGAAAAAAGGCCATAATCGCTTCATCTACGGCATCCCCCCGAAGAACATGGGCGATCTGGCCTTCGTTCAGCACATGGTGGCCACGCTCAACGCTAAAGGTGTTTGCGGCGTGGTGATGCCGCATGGGGTGCTGTTCCGCGGCTCAGGTGACGGGCGCATTCGCGAGGCGATGCTGAAAGCCGATCTGTTCGAGGCGATTATCGGCTTGCCGGAAAACCTGTTCGCAGGCACCGGCATTCCCGCAACTATTTTGATCCTCAACAAGGCAAAAGCGCCCGAGCGCAAGGGCAAAGTGCTGTTCATCCACGGCGCGAAGAAGTTTGAGGAGCGGCCCAAAAAGAACATCTTGGGTGAAGGCGATATCAGGGACATCCGTGATGCCTTCCGCGCATGGAAAGATGAGGACCGCTTCTGCCGCATCGTCGACATGAAGGAAATTGAGGAGAATGATTTCAACCTCAACATCTCCCGCTATATCGACACGCTTGAGCCCGAAAAGCCGATCGATGTACAGGCCGAACTTGCCAAGCTCTGGGACGCTGAGAAGGCGCGGGATGAAGCCGCTGCCCGCATGAACGCCCTCCTTAAGGAGATGGGTTATGTCGGGTAACGTGCCTAAGGGGTGGCGACAGGTCCGCATTGGCCAGATCGCCCGCGAAATTTCGAACAGGAATCGGGTGAGTGCTGATATTCCGGTTTTGAGTATGACGAAGCATCGAGGCTTCGTTCGCTCCAATGAGTACTTCTCAAAGTCCGTTCATAGTGAAAATACCAGTCAGTATAAGGTCGTGAAGCGTGGGCAATTTGCCTACGCCACTATCCATCTGGACGAAGGTTCTATCGACTATCTGAAAAACGAGGATGCGGGCCTAGTGAGCCCGATGTACACGGTTTTCGAAGCCAACCCCGCAGAGATCGACAATGAAATTGCGCTTCAGCAATTTAAAAGATTCGCGCTGGGCGGTCGTTTCGATCCCTACAGCAATGGTGGGGTCAACCGCAGAAAATCCATTCTGTTCAGCGATCTGTCCGCTTTCAAATTCGGGCTACCCCCGCTCGACGAGCAACGCGCGATAGCCGAGGTTTTGCGATCGGTGGAGAAGGCTATTAATAAGACGGAAGCGCTAATCGACCAGTTGCGAAAAGCCGCCGTATCGATAGCGACGGATTGTATCTCCAAGTTCGGGGACGAAGTACGCTCGATCAATATTGGTTCAGTTCTATTGGAGGGCCCCAAAAGCGGCCTTTCTCCGGTCTGCAAAGACGAACCACCCGGTATTGGGGTCCTGAAGCTGAGTGCAGTGTCTGGAGGCCGCTTAGCTTGGCGCGATAACGTCAAATTTGCCGATGTTTCCGACAGAGCCGGAACAGAGCTTCAATTGAAAGCAGGAGACTTTCTGATCATTCGCGGGAGTGGCAGCCGTGATATTGTCGGCAGTGGGTGCCGCGTTACGGACGCCGAACTGCCGCCCTTCCCATGCATATTTCCGGACCTTGTTATCCGTCTTCGCGCAGACCCCCAAAAGGTCGTCCCGGAATACCTCGCAATGATGTGGGACACCTCATTGATGCGCTCACAAATTCGGCGGGCTTCGAAGAGCACGAATGGGATCTACAAGATAAACCAGACGGATATCCGTGAATTCCGTATGCCGCTGCCGAATACCGACATCCAGCAAGAGCTAGTTACGCTGATAGAGGGCATTTACTCGCACGTGTCGGCCGAAAGGCTAATGCTAGAACATCTTGTTTCAACACGTTGCGCACTTGCTCAGGAACTTCTTTCGGGCCGCCTACGCCTCCCGGAAAGCATCATTGCGCGGTATCGTGACAAAGCCGGACAAGCTGCATGAATGAGAGCCGTGAACAGCTTGAACGCGAATGGGTGGAGGAGCCGGCGACGGACCTGTTGCGAGTGCTGTTCGACTATAAGCCGTTGTCTCCAGGCGACGTGCGACGGTTGCGCGATAGTCTGGCAACAGAGCCGGTTTTGACGGTTCGCCTTACAGAGTGCCTGAAGCGCCTCAATCCGTGGCTCGGCGAGGACGGCGTCCGCCGCGCTGTCGCGGCTGTCACGCGCGTTACAGCTGTCGATGTCATGGAAGCCAACGAGAGCGCCTATACGGCTCTAACCTACGGCGTGACGGCCCCCCACACGGAAGGCGGCAGACGACAGGACCGCAATGTTCGATTTTTTGACTTTGACGATCCATCCGCCAATACGTTCGAGTTCGCCCGCCAAGTCGCCATCAGGGGGGCTCGTCAGGACATCATCCCCGATATCGTCGTTTACGTGAACGGCCTCCCGCTCGCCGCGATCGAATGCAAATCGCCATCACTGGCCGACCCGATAGGCGAGGCGATCCGTCAGTTCCGGCGCTACGAAAGCCGGGATGAATTCGCGGGGCTCGGCGCACCGCGCCTGTTCGAGACAGCGCAGATTTCAATCGCACTGGCGCGCGACGTGGCGAAGTACGGCACGACGCTGACGCCTGCGCGACAATGGGCTGAGTGGAAAGATCCATATCCACTCACGCTCGACGCGCTTGCGGCGCAATTGGGCCGAACGCCAACCGGGCAAGACATTTTGCTCGCTGGGCTTCTCGCGCCGGCCAATCTGCTCGATCTCATCCGCAACTTCGTCATGTTCGAAACCATTGACGGGCGGCGCATCAAGAAGCTGGCGCGCTATCAGCAGTTCGTTGCCGTCGGAAAGGCGATTGAGCGCATCCGGACCGCACCCAATCCACAACGCCGTGGCGGGGTCATCCACCACACCCAAGGCTCTGGTAAATCGCTGACGATGGTGTTTCTGGCGACCAAGCTGCGCCGCCTTCCCGAGGCTGAAAATCCGACGATTGTCATCGTTACGGATAGAACCGACCTTGATGACCAGATCACTGGACAATTCCAGCGTTCAGGATTTGCTAACCCCATCCAGGCCGAAAGCGGAGACGCGCTGCGCAACGCTCTGTCGGGCGGCGCTGGAACTACGGTTCTGACCACCGTCCACAAGTTTCACAGCGCCGTGCCGAAACGCTCGTCGGTCATTTCCAAAGCGCGGAACGTCTTCGTCATGGTCGATGAAGCGCACCGGACGCAATATGGCGCGCTTGCCGCTCGGATGCGCGCAGGACTGCCCAATGCCTGCATGATCGCCTTCACCGGCACGCCCATCGACAAAAAGGACCGCAGCACCCGTGAGGTTTTCGGCGACTATCTGCACCGCTACCTGATCGACCAGGCTGTGAAGGATGGAGCGACCGTCCCGATCTATTACGAGATGCGCGACGCGCAACTACGGATCGACGGCCGCGATCTCGAACGGGATATTCGGGCCACGTTCCCTGAACTGTCGAACGAAGAGATTGAGAAGCTGAAGCGCGGCATGCGGCTTCAGGAGAAGCTGGCCGGAGCTCAAGTTCGCGTTGAGGCCATCGCCAAAGATATCCTTGTGCACTATCGAAGCACCATTGAGCCAAACGGTTTCAAAGCGCAGATCGTGACGGTCAGCCGCGACGTCGCCGTGACCTATGTCGAAGCCTTGCGGCAGCTTGGCGCGCCCGAATGCGCGCTCATCATGTCCGCTTCGAACAATGACAGCGCCCGGCTGCAAGCCCATCACCTGTCCAAGCGCGACCGCGACACCATGATTGGCCGGTTCAAGAAGCGTGACGATCCGCTGAAAATCTTGGTCGTGTGCGATATGCTGCTCACCGGTTTTGACGCGCCGGTAGAGCAAGTTCTGTATCTCGATGCCCCTCTGCGAGAGCACACGCTTTTGCAGGCGATTGCTCGCGTGAACCGCACCGCCGATGGCAAGACCTACGGGTTGGTCGTGGATTATTGGGGGGACAATCGGCGCATTTCTGACGCATTGGATATGTTCTCCGACGAGGATGGCATAGCCGGCGCGCTCCGTCCGCTGTCCGAGAAAATCCAACTTCTGGAGAGTCGGCACCGGGCCGCCATTCGGCTCTTCGAAGGTCTTAGCCGTCAGGACGATTTGGCGTGCGTTGAACTGCTGCGCCCTGACGACATCCGCGCCAAATTCGAGCTCGACTTCCTGCGTTTTGCCGAAGCCATGGACATGGTCTTGCCTGATCCCAAGGCATTGGAAGAACCCTATCCGTCCGACCTGAAGTGGCTATCGCGCATTCGCGTTCTCGCCCGCCGCGCCTATCACGAGGAGCCATTTGACCCGAAGGACTACGGCGCGAAGGTGGGCGAGATTATCACCAGCCACCTCTCGGTGACGGGTGTCGAACAGCTGCTGGTGAAGTTCGACATTCTCGACCCCGCCTTCCGTCCGCATCTGGAAAGCCTCAAGTCGAGCGCTGCCAAGGCTGCCGAGATCGAGCACGCCATTCGCCAGGAGATCCACGTCCACCGCGACGAGAACCCCACGGCTTACGCCTCGCTTTGGGAACAGTTGGAGCGGATCGTCAACGACAGGCGGGAAGCTCGCGTGTCCGCTGCCAGCGCCTTGACCCAGCTTGAAGCAATGGTCGGGCAAGCCGCAGATATTCGCTCGGACGCGGCGGGCAGAAGCGACGGCCTTACCGGAACGGCTGCCGCCATCCTGCCCTTCATTGACGCAGACCTACCAGACCCCGAACGCTCCCGGAGCGCTGCCGGTATCACCAAGGCGCTTGAGGAATATGCCGAGGTTGTCGACTGGCATCAAAAGGAGGACGTCCAGCGACAGATGCGCCGATCCATCAAGGAGCAATTGCGCAACTTGGGACTGGATGTGCACAAGGTTGAAGCCACGACGGCAAAGATCATGGATGTCGCCCGGGCGAGGTATGCGGGATGACGGACGCGGCTCAGCATTCCATCGTTTTTGGCGGCGAAACGTTTGCGTTCCTAATCGAGCGGACGGCGCGCCGGAAAACCGTGGCGATATCTGTTGGCTTCGACGGAGTGCGCGTCCTCGCACCGTCCGACTTAGACGATGACCGCGTCCTCGGCATCGTTCGCAAGAAAGGCGCTTGGCTGCTTCGCAAACAGGCGGCGTACCGCGAACTTGGGGGGCAGCCGGTCGCCAAGGAATTTGTGAGTGGCGAGACCTTTCACTACCTCGGCCGACAATATCGCCTGAAGCTCATTCCCGACGAAACCGCCGTCACGACCCGGATTGCTGCGAGGGGTTCAACCCTTGTCGCTCCGGTACTGCCGAATGGTCATGAATCCATTCGGCGCGCCGCTGTCCGCAGCGGGCTCAGGCACTGGTACCGAACACATGCGATCCAGCATTTTCCTGCCCGTGCGCGAATGATTGCAGAGACGCTTGGCATTCCAACACCGACCGTCAATGTCGTTGACCAGTCCAAACGCTGGGGAAGTTGCGATTCACGGGGACGCATCCGCCTCAACTGGCGCTTGGTGATGGCTCCGATGCCGCTGGTCGACTACGTTATTGCACACGAGGCTTGTCACGTTCTTGAGCACAATCATTCACAGCGATTTTGGCGGTCGTTGGAAACGATCATGCCGGACTACGAGAATCGCCTAAGAAGACTTGATAGAATGGGGCACCAGTTCATTTGGTGATTTTTGTATGAGCGATATAAAACTCTTTCGCACGGACAGTGCTTCGGTCACAGAGCTTCGCGGCAGCGCGGTCGCGCTAGAGAAGTCGTTGCAGACCCTTATTGAACGCAACATGGAAGCGTTCCTCGGTGTGCGGTTTCTTGCATCGGAGTTTCCGACGACGAACGGCGGACGCATGGATTCGCTGGGCATCGACGAGAATGGTTCGCCAGTGATCGTCGAGTACAAACGGGCCAGCAATGAGAACGTCATCAACCAAGGCTTATTTTACCTCGACTGGCTGATGGATCACCGCCGTGATTTCGAATGGCTTGTTCTGGAGCGCTTCGGCGCCGAAGAGGCGAAGGCCGTCGATTGGACGACGCCCCGGCTGATCTGCATCGCGGGTGATTTCACAAAATACGATGCTCATGCGGTCAACCAGATGAACCGAAATATCGCGCTGGTTCGCTATCGCCGCTTTGGTGACGAACTCTTGCTGTTCGAACTGCTGACCTCGGCATCGGAGCGGCCCGCGCGCGAGATCTCTGCCAGCGTGAACGACCAAGGCGAGCCTACGGCAACGCGACCTCGGTCACGCCAGAAAACTGTCACGCAGTACCTCGCGGATGCTGACCAGGACCTTGTCGATCTCTACGAGGCAACGAAGGCGTACCTGCTGGCGCTGGGCGATGATGTCGAGTTGAAGACTCTGGACAACTATGTCGCCTTCCGCCGCCTGAAGAACTTTGCGTGCGTCGAGGTCAAGCCGCAGATCAGGCACCTTAAAGTTTTCGTCAAGGTCGATCCGGCGACCATTCAACTTGAGCCGGGTTTTACCCGCGACGTGCGCAATATCGGTCACTTCGGCACTGGCGACCTTGAAATCATCATCACTGACGTCGCCACGTTGGACAAAGCTAAACCTCTGATGGATCGCAGCTATGACGGGGCGTGATGCTGGAAATTAAGGCTATAAACGAATATTGCCGGCCGGTGGCGGCGTTTCTCGGCATGGCGAGTGGCGCCTTGGCCGCCGCCGTCCCCGAGGGCTGGACCTAGGGCACGCGGCCGGCCTCCAGCTCAGAGATGATCGTGCTGGTGATATCGTCGTAGAGGCTCGTCCGGTCGGAGCCGGTACGCGCGCGAGCGGTGTTTCTGAACATCGCGGATCTCCGCGACGGGCGCCGGAGGGCTCTCCTCCAGCCCTCAACCAGTCACGGCAAAGCCGATCCGCACTCTCACTCTATGGGGGCGTTGCGGGGTGTCCCCGCAGAAGGGGTCGGCCGAGACCACGGCTCGGCCGCAGGGGAAGGCATTCCCCGTTGCGAACGGCCGGATTATCGTGGGACTGGATTTCAGCGTGCAGCGGCCATTGAGGACGTTGCGCTGTCCAGTAGCCATATGGAGTGCGCGGGTTTCTGAGGCCGTCGATCGCTCTGCAGGCCTGACACGGATCAGTGGGGTGGCTCGGTGACAGCCCCAGGAAGAGGATCGCACTGGCCCCAGAAGCGCGTGCCAGCCCGGACATAGCGGATGAGATCGGCAGGTCTCAGTCTCAGATGCTCGCTCGGCAGCGTGGGTCCGGGAAGCAAATCGAGATAGTCGCCTGCCTCGTTGGACCAAAGAGCGGGTGCGATCGCCCGGAGCTTCTCGCAGGCAGGCCCCTCGCCATGGCGGACGACATTGGCGGCGACGAACATCTCAAGAAGGTCAGGCCCAACGTTGTCGCTGCCGAGGTCGACCTCGGCAATCTCAGCGCAGGCCAGCAGTTGCTCTTTGAAGCCGCGCAGCATCGGCGCATCATCAGGCCTCTTCGCACGCGCCCAGATGCTGAGCTGGCGTTCGAAAATGGCGGCCATTGTGAGAACGAAGGACTTGGCGGCCTCATTTGCCGTGTAGTTGTCGACCTGCGCTGCGGCGCGGTCGAGAAACTGCTCTAGCGATTGCGCCTCGCCGGTCGCAAGGGTTGGATGAGCGGTCAGCGCGTCCATACCGGGCCAGATCACCCGGTCGAAGAAGCGCGACAGGTTAGCTTGGAAAATCCGTGGAAGCTGCTCGGCCGGCGTCATCACGATTGCCATCTCCGCACGGGAAAGCCGAACCGTTTCCAGCAGATGGCAGCGAGGTCCATGACCGTGACCGGTTGCACATTGAACACGCCCTGGACATCGGTCGCGTGCTGCCCCCCAAAGATCGAATTGGAGACCAGCTTGCCCTGGTCTTCCGTGCAGAGAAGGTCGTAGCCGTAGGCATAGTGCGTTGCGGCAATGTCGAAATCTGCCCAATCGGCCATCAACTTCCGCAACGCCTTCAAGAAGGCGTCGCGAGTCGCGTGAATACGCGGTACGACCGCTTCAGCTCCGATGCCGTTGCGCCAGAGATAGCGATCGAGCGTGATGTTGTTCAGTGCGGCAGCCTGGGCGTAGCGCTGATTGAGGGCCGCAAGCCCGTGCGCTTGCGAGAGCTGCGTCCCGAAATCCTGCAAGGCACGCAGCGGATATTCATTGAAGTGGCGGATGAAGGCGCTCATCCGGTCTTGGCGCTCACCGATCTCGTAAAGCTCATCGACGGCCCAGTCGCCTTGATCGAAATCCGGAAGCGCGCCGTAGCCGATGCGCGGCCCGTGCATCACGCGAAAGCCGGTCGCGAGCGCAAGGCGGATGATGTCCTGCCGGATTGGAGGGATGTCGGGCCGCGGCGCCTTTTTGCCGACGGCGAGCAACAGATCCACGCGATCGGTGTTCTGCAGGCTTTCCGCGGCGAACGCCGCTTCGGGAATGCCGGCGCGGATCCGGCCTTTCCGGATGCAGCGTTGAATGTACCACCATGCCACACGGCGCTTCTTCGACAGCAACCGATCCCTGCTGAGCGGCCGCCACTTTTCAAGGAGCTTGCCGATCTGCGGATTGGCGATGGTGCTGTAGGTGTTCGTGTCGAAGGTGACAGATATCGGCGTCTTCATAAGCAGCGGCTTTCGGGCGTTTCTAGCTAGCGTCGGCGTGGCGGCGCAGCTTGATGTCGTGGAGTGCGGAGAAAGGGGCTCGCGGTGGTGGCATCTGATCAAACCTCCCGCTGAGTCTGGCTGGGCGTCTCGGTCACGATCGGGAGTTCGGTTTGTTCGGTAGAAGCGGCCGCCATTTTTGCCTCAAGGCGTGCCGCCTTCTCAGGCGTGTCAATAAACTGCGACAGCACCGGGCGCGGACCGAAAACATTCCGGACGATGATTTGGATTTCCTTGTCCTGTCGGCGCACTTCCGTGGTGATGGTAGGCACGAGCGCGGCATGGGCCCGTATCAGCTCGTCGCTCGATCGATCACGGGCGATCGTCATGCGATAGGAAAACTGCGCAATCGTCCGATTGAGCTGCCGCACCTTCCGGCTGTCGGATATGTCGCGATGACGCGATACCACGTTCACCGGTCCGCGCTTGCTGGAGCCGCGCACGAGCATGTGCGCGGAAACCGGGAAGATCAGCTCGACGTCGCCTGAATGCTGGTAAGGCGTCCGCGCGTGCAGCGTTTGGCGTGGATCGTAGCTGCAGACGGGATTGTCCGAGGTGATGAAAGGCGTGCTCGTCTTGTTGTGCAGCACTTCAAAACCGAGCCGGAAGCAGAGATCTCCGAAATCCTTGAACTCACCCTGCATCGCCAACAGCGTCTCGTGAGGGTTGATGCCGACGGGCACGGTGTCGAACTGACCGGCGTAGCGCTCCATTTCCGGTGGAAGCGCGCCGATCTCTTCGGCGACCTTGTGTTGGCTGCGGAGCTTAGCTTCGATCATCAAGGCATGTCGGTCGCGCGTGGCCGGGACGCGGGCACGCATGATCGTTTGCATGCCGAGGACATTGAAGGAAATGGCGGGCGACAATCGTCGTGCCTCCAGCGCCCTGATCGTCTCCGGCCACACGGTTTCGATGGTGTTCCAGAAGTCCTCGAAACGGTGGGTTTCCTGCCCTCCCTCGGGGAGCTTCTGGGAATAATAGTCTCGCTCGAACCCGATCGACCGCGGTTTCATCAGAAGCGGATTTTCAGGTGCTTCGCAAAGATAGACCCGAATGCGGTCGTCTTCGGCAGCAAAGCCATCCATATAAACAGCTGAGATGAAGTGATGCCGGCGATTGTTGCGGTTGGTATTGCCGCCCGAGGGATTGATGAGGCTGAACGGCCGCACGTCGCCATCGACGGGAACGGCCCCCCAAAGGCCGAAATATGTGGGCGCCTTCGTCATCTTCTAGACCGTCCACAAATCATCGGGGCCGAGATAGCTCAGGTCGAGCTGAGCTACATTCTGGGCCACATTCGCCCGCACGAGACCGCGGGCATTCGGGTTGAGCGGATGCTGTAGCTGGCCGATCGCGCGCCCGTCGGGCGCCAGCACCAGCGGCTGTCCGTTGCTATGAAAGAGGCTGACTGGCGTCCCGGGAGGGACCGGTGCGGCGAACCACTGGACGTTTCCAAGGTAATCCCGCCGCGCCCAGGTCCGGTTATCCGAGGGGGCAAACTCCTGAATGAATTCGAGCCATATCGCCCGTGTCTCGGCCGTTGGCCAATTGGGTTGCGCCGACCAGACCGCGAGGCCGGGCGAGCGCAGCCAGGCGCGTAATTCCGCGCCGGTCGTGAAGGTGGCGGCGGTGTCGGTAACGGCTTTGATGGCCGCCAGCCGTGAATTGAAGCCCGCCTGGATCAGGATTGAAGCGGAGCGGTTCATAGTACCCGTTTCGACGGCCGGCACTGCCAAGCCCAACTCGTGATCTTCCAACGCCAATTCGAACACACCGGCGACATCGCCATTGGCGGCGGCACGGACGCGCAAGGCCTCCATGGCCCAAGGAAGGCGATAAACCAGGCCGCCTTCGATAAACTGCAACGTCTCGGCTTCCTGTCCAGCGACGATCGCGGCCAGCGGCTGTCCGAGCAGCCAGCATCTGAGGATGTCGCGCCAATTTGCCGGGAATGGATCCGGCTCAAATGGGTAGAAGGCGAACACGCGCTCGGCGATGCCGGTGATCGCAGCGATTGCCGCCTCATGGTCCGCCGCCGCGAGGGCCGCGTTGGCCTGTATGAGAAGATCGTTTGCCGCGGGTGCAATTGCGTCCAGCGCGTGCCCGGCTTCGAGGCCGAGACCGGCCAAAAAGTAGCCGCGTCGTCTAGCGGCGGTCGAGTTCGCCCATATGAAGCGGGTCCGGGTGAGCAGCGTGGTGCGATATGCCGCCCGCACTGCATCGTTCATGCGGAGCAGGCGACGCTGCCAGAGCGAAGATTGCAGGATATTGTCGAGCGCGGCCTCGATCTGGTCATCGGGCACGTCGGCCTCGCCGATGAGACTGAGAATGGCGGTGTCGAGCGTCGCCATATGACGCTCCCACTCTTTCAGCGCCAGCTTGCGCTTTTCGACCTTCTCGCCGGCGACCTCAGGGAAGGTCCACGCCGCGGCATTGTTGACGACATAGTCGATCAACTGGTCGAGGTTGCCGCCAAGACGCGCGTGCATGCGGTTGAGCAAAGACCAGATGAGTTGGATGAGCCCGCTTTCCATCTCGCGGGCGCCGAGATCTTCGATCAGCTCGACCCATTCGCCGTGCTTCTTGTTCTTGGCGTCCTCAAAGATGGGATAGAGGACAAGGCCTTCGACATCGACGTAGGCCCGGCCGGCGCGGCCGATGACGTTCTTGAATTCGGAGACCTTGATCTTCTCGCCGTGCCGGTAGAGCGAGTGCATGACGACGGCGGTCGCCGACAGATTGAGGCCCTGCGCCAGGGTCGGCGATGAGATCGTGACCTTGAGCACGCCGTCACGCAGGAGACGCTCGACCTCCTTGCGATAGGCGGTCGGCAAAGCTCCATGATGAAGCGCCACGCCAAGTCGCAGGCATTTCAGGATGTCGCTGTGCGGGCCGAGCCATTCTTCACCGAGCGCGATGGTGGTCTGCAGCGTGGCCGGGTCGACCGTGAGCAGGGACGCGAGCGCGCCGCGCGAGTGCAAGTCGACGATGACCTTGGCAAATGGTTCGACACTGCGCCGTTCTGGGCAGTAGATCAGAACGGTCTGGCCGTCGCCTACGAGGCGCCAGGCGGTGGCAAGGGTCAATTCCTGCTGGTTATCCGGGAAGAGCTTGGTGCGAAGTCTCTTCGGCGGCACGAACAGCGGTGGCGCCGCGCCGGTGAGGAACCGGGGCACAAAGGGCCTTTCCTCGCCGACGCGAAGACTAAGGCGCGCCGTCGGCGAGTTCCAGGTCACTTCACCGAAGCGCAGGCGCGTCGGACGCCAGTCGTGCTTGATAGGGCCGCCGGGCTGATCGCGGCGCAGCCACGCCGAGAAGTCCTCCATTTGATCGCCGTCGGGAAGAATCGCCGATAGGCAGACGATGCGGCGCTGATCGGCGTCCGGGCGACGCAGGAGGCGCTGAATCTGAACTTCGTATCGAACTTCGCGCTCGCCGGGCCCGATCATATGGCCCTCGTCGAACACGAGCAGGCCGACATCGTCGAGCAGCGACGGGTCGTTCCTCAAGGCAAAGTCGAGCTTTTCGGGGGTCGCGACGACGATGTCACGCTCGCGGATGGCATCCTCGTCGAAACCAGACACCCCAATGCTGCCATAGAGGGCGGAGATGGTCTTGCCGAGCGGCCCGAACGTGCGCTGGAGCGTGGTTTCCGTCTGCGCAGACAGGGCGCGAAGCGGGGTCACGAACATGACCCGCCGTCCGCCTGCCAAACATCTCAGAATGGACAATTCGGCGATGCGGGTCTTGCCGGCGCTGGTCGGCAGCGAGACGACGAGATTGTCGGTCTGATCGACAGCACGCGACGCCGCCTCGGTCTGCGAAGGCCAGAGGTCGATCTCAGCCCTCGGGCGGCGAGCGAGCAAGGCGATGAAGAGCTCGCGAAGGCTCGGCCATGAAGCTGCAGCTCCGCCGGCGGGGAGCAGCGGAACCTTTTCGTGGAAGGTGTTCGACCAGAGATCGGAAAGCAGATGAATGGCGACCCGATGCGCCCACCATTGTGGCAGAAGGTTCAATTCCGCGCAGATGTCGAGACTTTCGCGAAGCTGGGCGATCGCCCTGTCAAGAAGCGCACGCTCGCCGCGATCCAGCGCCAGAAGGAACATCGCGAAGGCGCCGTAAAAGGTGTCCGTCAGCGCCAGATCCAGGCCTTCGAAGAGAAAGTCCTGACCATCACGGTCCTCCGCATCGGCGGCCGGCTCGGCGAGGCGCTGCTGAAAGAGCGCGGCAATGGTTGCGTCAGAGCCTCGGCCGTCCAGACGGAAGGCGTACACTCGCGCCCTTAGCTCGGTGATGTCTCGGCGCATCAACAGCGCGAGTACCTGCTCGATCGGGGAAAAATTCTCCTCGGCCGCGACGACCGCGAGGAGTGAATAGGCTCGAGCTGATAGATGCGCGAGGTGATAGCTTGCGGCCGCCATGACGAAATGGAAGTCGCGATCCGCCTCGGCCCGATTGCCTTTGGCGATAACTGCTTCGAGCGCGGTTGCCGCCTGCTCGAATGCGATACGTGCCTGGTTTGGATCGCCGCCAAGTTCGAGGAGGCGCAGCCCCAGCCCAAGCAAGCCATAGGCGTAACTATGGAGATCGAAGCTGAGCTGGGGCGAGAAGGCGGGGGCGTCAGGAGGTAAAACACCGTCACGCCAGATCATGGCGCGCGCTTGGCCCCGCGCGATAAGTCTGCCGCGAAAGCCAGCCGTCGCCGCGTCCGTGATGGCGGCTATGATCGCTTCAGGGTTGGTTGGCATTGGCGATGACCTGAGCGTAGACGGCCCCGACGAAGGCGGCATGGCCGTCTACGTGTAGGCCGATGCCCCATTGTCCGATCGGACCGGGATAGGCCTGCAGAGCCTGTGTCAGCAGTGCCTGCGGGGAGTTTCCTGAGAAGGTGAAGAGGAGATGCTTGACGCTCTCGGGTGGAATGCCGTGCCGATAAAGGGCATCGTCGATCGCGTCGACGAGCGGCATATCCGTGCCCAGTTCCATCAGTCTGGCCGAGATGTAGGATAGAGAATGCGACGATGGCAGGCCGCCATCCTTGTCGAGGCCTGTACGCGCCTCTTCAAGTGTCTTGGTGCGAAGCGCGGCGCGGCTCTTCGCTTCCGTTTTGAGGAAGCGAAGGCGTTGTGTCGCCGGGTCGAGGATCATCCCGATGACGTCATCGCCGCGCATCGCCATGTCGCGGTGATCTCCCCAACGTAGCCGTTTGATGGGCGCGCGATAGCCGCTGTGCGCGTTGATCCATTCGGTGGCGTAGATCTCGCCGAGGTCACCAGACCGTATCTGAGGAGTCTGCGGCAGGAGGTCGGTGATCATCTTTGCCGCCCCGGCTTTGCCCAATCGTGCCAGCGCTCTCGCGATCCGTTCTTCAGCGGCGTAGTGAGTGGGCACGGCGGTAGCCGTCACCTGGATGCCGGTCGGAGCATCCGCCGGACGGCCGGTCATGACCCGGACATGATGATTGCCGAGCGGCGTGTCCGCGGCGTCGCACCAATCGTTGAATTGTACCATGCGCCTCCTCCTCAGGCCGGGAAGAGGTCGCGAACACGAAGGAAGGGCATGCCGGTTTCGGCTGCTCTGCGCACCTTGCGTTCCAGAACATGGTTGAGGGGTATCTCGCGATCGAGCATCTCGTAGAGGTCGAGCCCGTCCATACTGATGACGCGCTTGCCGCGTCCGAAGGCGGCAAGGCCATCATCGGTGAAACCGCTATTGCTCACGAACAGACCGCGGGTCCATGCGGCCTTCTGTTCGATCTTGCCGTGGAAGGTGTGCAGCTCGGCCACGCCGATCGGCTGGCCGTGCCATTTGGCCTCAAGGAGATAGATCTCGCTTCCGAGCTGGAAGCTGCCGTCGATCTGCTCGCCGCGCAGGCGAAAGGGCTCCTGGGCGGCAAGGCCGAAGGCGTCGAACAGGCCTTTGAGAAATGCCTCGAATGCGTAGCCACGCGCATGTGGCGCGAGCGCGGTGACCTGAAGCAGATCCGCCTTGATCTTGTTGATCGCCTGTCGATCGACAGCGGCAGGCTGCGGGTTCGTTGCGGCGCGTTGGGGCGAGACGCCGCCAGAGAGGCGGTTGATCAGTCCCTGATAGTGCGTCTCGGCATTGGCGACGGGGTCGGTGGCACCGGAGCGGGCGAGATATTCGCTGCGATGTTCCCAGAGCGCCGTCAGGGCGCGGACGGCGGTCGAATCGTCGCAACTCTGCAAGAAATAGCGCAGGCGCTTGCCCTTTGATTTGCCGTTTACCGCGTATTTCGGATCGTCGATGTTGATCTTGAGCTCGGATGCAAAGAAGTCCGCGAAGCTGGGATCGGAAAAATCCAGCACGAAGCCAGAGCCTCGGACGAAGTCGACGAGGTCGTCAATAAGGCGCAGATCTATGGATCGAATCGAACTGATAACCTTTCCCCCGAGCGAACAGCCTTGAGTTAGCTGTTGATCGCTTCTTGAAGCGCGGCAATTTTTGCAAGTATGTCGTCGAATGACGGCGGTGTCTGGTCAAACATCATCGGCGCCATCGCCCGATAATCGGCCCGTAAGTCTTTAACCCGCGCCTCGTCCGGCATCAGCCGGAGCGTGCCTGGTCGAGCCGTTTCATAGCTTGCCCAGCCCGAGCGGAAGAAGGTGGTTTTGTGCTGTGCGACCTGCGCCAGCAGATCGAGATCGGCAACAGCTGCTCGCCCCTCGTCCGTGTCGAGGAGCATGGAGAGGTCGTAATAGTGCCGCGAGAAATATTGCGGCGTCGGGGATTCTGCAGAGCGATGCGCCTCCGCGTGGAGCGCGGTCGCCTTTTCCCAGAAGGTGCGCCGAGCTGACAGCACGGTCACGCTGGTGTCGGGTTCGGCGAAAAAGTCGGGATAGTCGTCGGCCGCATAGGGGCGGATGACTTTCTCTTCAGTCGGCCAGGGATCGCCGCGCGCACCGAGTTCGAGTTTCACGCGTGGAGTGATGTAGGCCATGCCCTCATATTCAGCGGCTGGCAGGGCTGTCGGGTAATGGAAATTGACGGTCTGGGCGTCGCCGGCGTCGATCTCCAGCGACCACTCGCCGTTGGCCGGCTCGCCGAGCTGTTCAACGATCGCGGCGCGAAGCGCCGGGAGGAGTTTCTCGGCAATGTGCCGCTCAACGTCGCCGACCAGATCCTCGATAAGCCGGGCTGCTTGCTTCCTGCTGATCCCCTCCTTCTCGGGATCTCGATCGCCGGTGTATCCTAGTTCTGCCCGATCGAATGATAGGTCGATGTCCTCGGAGAACCGGCGGATGGCGCCGAACGCTTTCGAGAGCGAGGTGCCGCCCTTGAAGACAAGGGTTGCCGTAGTGCCCTTCGGCAAACCGAACAGGCGCCTCAAGCTCCAACAAACCCAGAAGTCCTTTTCGATGATCGTGTCGGCGACGCCCCGGCCGGCGCCGGTCTCTCCGAAGAGAGCTGCTCGATCGTCGACGGGAAGACGGGCGACCTTATCCATCGATATCGGCCACCGCTGCGTTGGCGATCGAAACGAGCGTCGGCCGCATCCATGCAGGCGCTTGAACGGCGGTTGAGGCCAGTGTCTTCTTGTCGTTGGCCGAAAGCCGGCGCGCCGCGACCTGTACGACGTCAGCCGCCCGCACGGGGCCGACATGGCGAAGCGCCTGAACCACCGTACCGGCAGGACTGCCCGGCGCGATAAGATGTTTGGGCGAGGCGTGGCGAAGATCGACGACACGCTTTCCCAGCACGACGCGTCGTGACGGACCGTCGGTGAGATAGGTGCTCTGGGCGGGAACCTGCGTCGAGAGGCCAAGCGCGTTCGCTGCCCGAGCGCCAGCAATCTGCACCTGCGAGCCGGTCTCCCGGGCAAGAGCGTGGGCGACATCGTCCGGAGAGGGCGACAGCGGCCCGAGCTTCGGATGCAGCTTCGGGAAGTCGTAGAGCCCACGCGCAAGCCGGCGGAGTTGTCCGCCCTTCACCAATCGTGAGAGGGCCTGATCGACGGATGAGCGGGCGGCAACGGTGAGAAAGTCGCTGGGCGTGAAGACGCTGCCGCGTCCGCTGGCTCGGACACGTTTCATCACCCGGTCAGGAACGGAGGTGGCGATCATCTTCATGCGTCAGAAAATAAGGTATCTTTTTCTGACATGCAAGGGGTGGTCTCTGGAGGTACAACCCATTCTCGGGCGCGACCTGGATTTTCGCTTTCCAATCTGCTAATTGATGACGGTACTTTTCGGGGTTGGCGGCAAGGCCCATGCTGGCCGAAAAATTCGGCTCTAAGGAGCGATTGATCCCGATAGATGCTGGAGCCACGCAAAATATTTTTTGCGGAAATTTCCCTTTAAAATCAAAACCGTAAGTTTTTGACGACCCGCAGGTCGGCTTTTGGCGTACCAAACAAGAAAAAACCAAGCTAGATCAATGATCTAACTGGGCTAAATACAATTGAGTGGGAATGAGATTTTTCAATAACATATTGATTGTATTGATGAAGTTTTGGTAAATCGACCACTTATCCTGCATCATCATTGGTATTTTTCATGGTATCGGGATGGCGTGCGATTGAAAGCATCGCTGATACCATGATCGGAATTTTGGCTCGATCATGGTATCGAGTGCTCGGATAACGCCATCCGCATATTGTCAAGTTACTGAAATTTCAGGGATTTTCTAACCCGCTTGCGCAGCGGTTACGGATCGGTTCAAGCATGGCATTGTCTATGTCTCAACCAAGAGACAACGTCGCCTTTATCATGTCTAAACGTTTGCTACGCCCTCGAGCGCGCGGACAAATACTGAACGCGCCGGAATAGTGGGATTCTGTCATTTGGACGCGGCAACTATGCGGACAAAGATGCCGATCATTGTTACTTTCCGAGCGGACGCATACTCTGCCATAAGACGTAACCAAGATAGAAGAGCAAGCGGCGACTGAGAGCCTGACCCAAAAGCCTATTGCGCCCGGCAGGGTTGTGTGATTCACCGAATCCGTCGGCTTGACGGAGGTGATTTGTGGCGTGGACGGATGAGCATCGGGCGGCCTATCGGCGCGAGGGCGGCCAGTTTCCAAGCGATTTGACGGACGCGGAATGGGATCGCCTGTCGCCCCTGATCCCGGCGGCGAAACCAGGCGGCCGACCCCGCAAGACCGACATGCGCGCGGCGATGAACGCCATCTTCTATCTGCTGCGGACCAGTTGTCCCTGGCGCTACCTGCCGCGGAAGGACTTCCCGCCGCGTTCGACGGTCTACAACATCTTCCGCAAGTTCCAGCGCGAAGGCGTCTGGGACGCGATCTGGGCCGAGTTGCACATGGCCTTGCGCGAGCGCCTCGGCCACGAGGCGAGCCCGACGGCGGCGGTGCTGGACAGCCAGTCGCTCAAGGCGGCGGAAAAGGGGGCGGTCAAGACAACGCAGTGGGTTACGACGCCGGCAAGAAGGTGAAGGGGCGCAAGATCCACGCCCTGGTCGACACGCTGGGCCTGCCCATGCGCGTCGTCGTCCACTCGGCCGGCATCCAGGACCGGGACGGCGCCGCGCTCGTTCTGGAGCGGATCAAGGCGCGCTTTCCCTGGCTCCAGCTGGTCTGGGCCGATGGCGGCTACAATGCCCGCCAGGTTGACGCCGCCGTGGCGAAATCGCCGGGTCTGCGCATCGAGATCGTCAAGCGCAACGATGACATGAAGGGCTTTGTCGTGCTGCCCAGGCGCTGGGTGGTAGAGCGGACCTTCTCCTGGTTCGGCCGCAACCGACGCCTCGCCAAGGACTGGGAAAACCTCGCCGACACCCTTCGCGCTTTCGTCACCCTCGCCTCGATCCAACTCGCCATCAGAAGGCTCGCGCGATAGTAGGCTTTTGAGTCAGGTTCTGAGATGGCGAAGAAGGACAACCGAATCTCCGACCTGCCATCCGTACAGGAGCTTTCGACTGCACTACCCGCCGTGCGAGCAGTGCGGTGGCTAGCGAAGCTAGCCGTCAGAACGGGCCTTGGTGGAAATAAGGCGCGGCAAATCATGGAGGGTGCGGATCAGCTTCTCACCCAATCCGACATCCTCAATCTCCCTGACAGTTTCAACGCAGTATTTGCAGAACGCGGCTGGATTGCGACGTCATCCATGTCGGTGGATGCGATGCGTGCTGCCTTGGAGAAGCATAAAGAGGGCGATACGGATGCGGGGGAGGAAGTCATCGCTGATTGGGTGCTAGACCCGGCGACCATTAATCTCTTCGCCATTACGCGGAGCAAGTCGTTCGGCGATGTCAACGGCAGGTGGCATCAACTGCGGGAGGCACTCGCACTCACCGAAGAAGGCCGCTACTGGTCCGCCGTACCGCTAGTCCTGATTTCTTGCGATGGCTTCGCGTCCGATGTGTTGGGAACCTCGCCGTTCGAGAAGAATGCGGACCTGAGTTTATTCGACTCGATGGTGGCCCATCCCACTGCGCTTCCTGCGGCTATCACGCGGATTACTAAGAGAGTGCGCAGGTCGAGCGACGATGCACTGTCGCTGCCCCTCCGGAACGGCATCCTCCACGGCCGCTCGCTGGGCTACGCGAACCGCGCGGTCTGCGGGAAAGCGTGGATGTTAATGATTGCGCTGGTCGACTGGGCAGCGGACAAGCGGGAGGAGGAAACGCGACGGACCAAGGATGAGGCACGGAGATCCACGAACTGGCGGGACATATCCGCATCGTTGCAAAAGAATAGGGCTGATAAGGCTTCAATCGAGGCGTTCGTTCCTCGTCGTTGGGAGGAGCCATTCGCCGGGGATTTGGCTGAAGACGAGCCTGCTTTCGCGTTCAGGGAGTTCCTAACTGGCTGGCGGAATAGGAACTTCGGCCTCATGGCGAAGCGGGCTGTTAACATAACACAGCAAAGTCATGGACATTTTGCGGGGCGTATGCGCGCAGACGCGGAGCATATACAACTTGTTGAATTCAAAATCCTTTCGGTGTCCCAGACAACAGTCGCACGGGCGGAAGCGCACGTTCAATTGAACGGTCGGAGTCTGGAAAGAAATGTTGGCGGCGAGTTTTTAATCTTGGCTTTCCGTCATACGGCTATCGGTGACATCGCGATGCCAACGGACGAGGGTATCTGGCATGTTCAGCAGGGTTGCATCTTCGATCTGATGCACGAACGGACAATCCAGAAGCGTGAGGCCGAACTTTAGTGGTTCTCACAGGGCACGGTCGCCGAGGCTGTCATTCGGTTTCCGCGCGTCATAGGCTGAAAAAGGCTCTCCTACATTGCTGGATTACGGTTTGCCCCGTTTTATGCGGTCAGATGTCAGGCCATGCCCGCGCTTGGGCGACGAGGGCTTCCGGCGAGCCCTCGGGCGCGAGGTATTCGTCGATCACAGCGATGGCGCGCTGCACGTCCTCGCTTTCGGCGTCCGGTCGGGCCAGCAGTTCGGCCCGCCACGCTTCAACAGGGTGATGTCCGCTCATATCCCAGATAATCACGTCCAGTAGCTCGGGTAGTTCTGCGGCGGGAACGGTAGCGAAATCGGCGCTCATGTTCAGATTCTCGATTCAATGGGCGACGCTCATGATCTCACGATCCATTTAGCTCGGTGAACCAGCGATTTCATTAAATTTCGTAAGTAAATCTGAGAGTTTCAAAAGCGTAAGCACCAAGTGCCGCAGTCGATAGCGACGGGTTACAGTCATAGTATTCTTCATGATATCGAACGATGATGAAATTGTAATTCATTGAAACAATAGGAATTTTTGGCGATGTAATAATAGAGTGGGAATGAGCCGAGAGGTTTTCCCGCCGGAGGGCGGAGGACCTTGACGTCCCCGTGCCGGAGGATTTCTGATCTCCAGGGCACGGGTCCACCGGCAAGGTTGGCATGAACGGTTTCACGGTATCGGTGGCCAGGTCGTTCTTCGATGGGACGACCTGAGCGCGCCGCGCGACCTATGCGGGCGAAGGCCGCGTCGCTGACATTCTGGGTGATGCCGACGGGAGGTCGTTCGTCGCGATGGTGCGCGGCAGCGGGGGAAGGGTCTATCGCGTGACCCTGCGTCTGCCCGACGATGGCCGTGGCGGCACCGCGGTTGTTCTCGGCGAATGCGCATGCCCCGTCGGCCTGAAACGCAAACATGCCGCGGCGCTTTGACATGCGCTGTTGCCACGCGGCGGTTTCGCGTCCCCCGCCGTGGTGAAAGGGGGGCCGGACCCCAGTCCGGCGCGACCATCCGCTTGCCGCTTGCCGCTTGCCGTCTCGGTCTGGCTGGACCGGCTGCGGCCAGCGGGCTGCTTGACGGTTTCCACCGAGCGGGCGCCGCCCAGCATATGCCCCGCGCCGCGCCCCGGGCATGTTCCGTTTTCCCTCGGCAGTGTTTCGGCAAATGCGAATGGCCATGCCTCCGTCTCCCGGGGCAGGTTTGCTGACGGCGACCTGCTGCGTGGACCCCGCGCGACATTGATTTCAGCCCCGGAGCCCAGTGATCCCATGTTGTCAGCGGAAGTCATCGAACACTTCGAAACCGACGGCGCCGTCGTGCTGCGCGGCCTGTTCAAGGACTGGATCGAGCCTTTGCGCGCGGGCGTCGAGCGCAATCTCGCCGAACCCGGCCCGATGCACCGGGACTATACGAAGGGCGGCGGGCGTTTCTTCGGTGATTACTGCAACTGGACACGCATTCCCGAGTACAAGTCCTTTGTCGAGGAAAGCCCGGCCGCCGCCATCGCCCGCGATCTGATGAAGTCGAAGACCGCGCGGATCTTCCACGAACACCTCCTCGTCAAGGAGCCGGGCGCGGATATTCCGACGCCCTGGCATCATGACGAGCCTTATTACTGCGTCGAGGGGCCGAAAACGGTCTCGCTCTGGCTGCCACTCGATCCGGTGCCCCGGGATGTCTGTCTCGAACTCGTCGCCGGCAGCCACAAATGGGGCAAGCTGTTCCGGCCGCGCCGCTTCAACGGCGTCGACTACGATCACAAGTCGGATCGGCTGGTCGAAATGCCCGACATTTCGGGTCACCGCGAGGATTACCGGATTCTGGGCTGGGATCTGGCCCTGGGCGACTGCATCGCCTTCAACTTCACCACCGTTCACGGCGCGCCGGGCAATATGTCCGCCGGTCGTCGGCGGGCCTTTTCCAGCCGCTGGTTCGGTGAAGGCACGGTCTATGCCGACCGCCATGGCGAGACTTCACCGCCCTATCCGCATCTTGCTGGCCGCCTGAAGGCGGGCGACGAGATGCCGCTCGACGAATTCCCGGTCATCGCCTGACAGAGCTTCCGCTTTCCCGAAGCCAATGCTTCGAAAGCCATAATTTCAATACTCGACGGTCAGGCGCAGGGTAATGGCCTGAACACTGTCGGAAACGAAGGACGACGAGATGATCCGTACCGGCGCAGACTACAGGGACTCGATCCGCGACGGCCGCGAAGTCCATATCAACGGCGAGCGGGTGAAGGATGTCACCACGCATCCGATGTTCAAGCCGCTGGTCGATATTCGCGCCCGCATCTATGACCTGCAGCACGAGGAAGCCACCGCGCATATCATGACCTACGCGCAAGGCGACGAGGTCAGTGCCATCGGCAACAAGCTGCCAATCGTGCAGAGCGACTGGTGGGACAAGCGCCGCGCCACCGACACGGTGCTGGAGGATGTCGGCGGTGTCGTCACCCGCGTCGGCGACGAGACCGTGGGCGAGATGTGGTCGCTGTTCGACGGTCAGGATGTCCTGAACGAAGTCGATCCCCAGTTCTCGGCCAATATCCGCAACCATATCCACAAGGTCGTGCATCACGACCCGTTCCACGTCTCGGCCAATACCGACCCGAAGGGCGACCGCTCCAAGCCGCCGCAGGAGCAGGACCCGGACATGCTGCTGCATGTCGTCAAGGAGACCGATGCCGGCATCGTCGTGCGCGGCGCCAAGTTCGAGACGGCGGCGGCCTATGCCAATCAGGCCTTCACCAAGCCGACCATCGCCAACTGGGGCAATTCGGCCTATTCCGACTATGCCGTCGGCTTTGTCTGCGATCTGGGCTCCCCCGGGCTGAAATACATCTGCCGCACGGGTTTCGCCGGCCGCGCGCCCCTAGAGGATTACCCGCTGTCGAACCGCTTCGACGAGGTCGATACCCTCGTCATCTTCGACAATGTGTTCATCCCCTGGGAAAACGTGCTGTTCTACCGCCACACCAAGGCGGCCATGTTCATCCGCGCGACCCTGCACCGCTATTCCGCCTTCGCCTTCGTCCAGCGCAACCTGAAACTGGCCGACATGATGATCGGCGCCGCCCTGTTCAACGCCCGCCAGACCGGGCTCGACAAGCAGCAGGCGGTTCAGGAGAAACTGGCCCAGCTCGCCGTCTACCGCGAGGGCATCAATGCCCATCTGACCGCCGCCATCGCGCTGGCTGAACGCAGCCCCGGCGGGCTCCTGATGCCGAACCAGTCGCTGCTCTATACCGGGCGCGTGCTGGCCTGCTCGCAGCTTCACGAGATGATCCATATCGCCCGCGAGCTGTGCGGCGGCCAGATCTGCATCACCCCCGATGCGGCGGCCTTCCGCGATCCCGAGTCCGGCCCCTGGCTGGAGAAATACTACACGGTGAACGAGGACTGGGTGGCGGATGACCGGCGGAAGCTGCTCGCCTTCGCGCGCGACCTGCTGAATTCCGACTATGCGGGCCATCGCCTGACCTTCCAGCTCTTCGCCCAGAGCCCGCCCTTCGCCCATCTCGCCGCGGTCTATCGCAACTTCGACTGGGACGGCCCCCTTGACCTCGTCCGCAAGTCCGCCGGACTGTCGGAAAAGGTGTTGGGCAAGACCACGCGCACCCCGGGGGATTCCGCGGTCAGCCAGTGGTTCAACACCGATCCCGCCGCCGTCGGCAAGAAGGCCGCCGAGTGATGGAGACGCGGCGCGACCAGTTCCTGGAAGGCATGAGCCGGGCCGCCTGCACCGTCTCGGTGGTGACGACCGATGGCGCGGCCGGCCGGGCCGGGGTTACCGTCTCGGCCATGGCCTCGGTCTCGGCCGATGCGCCGGGGCCGTGCCTTCTCGTCTGCGTGCACGAAAAAAGCGCGGCGGCGGCGGCGATCGCGGCCAATGGCATCTTCTGCGTCAATGTGCTGGGGGCCGGGCAGTCCCATGTCTCCGACACATTCGCCGGCCGGATCAAGACTTTGGACGGCGACAAGTTCGCCCCCTTCGACTGGGGCGTGATGGAAACCGGGGCGCCCGCCCTCGACCATGCCCTGACCGTCTTCGACTGCCGGCTGAAGCAGGTGGTCGAGATGGGCACGCATAAGGTCTTTTTCGGCGATGTGGTCGCGGTCCGCAATGGCGCGACCGAATTGCCGCTGATCCATGTGAACCGTCATTATGGCGCGCCCGCGCCCCTGAGCCTTTGAGCGAGAACCATGTTCCACAAGCGCATCCGCACCTTCAACACGGCGAAAACCTACCCCGAGCAGAAGCTGGACAATGACCTGTGCCAGGTCGTCGTCGCCAAGGGCACCATGGTCTTCGTGCGCGGCCAGATCGGCCAGAACCTCGACACTTCGGAAAATGTCGGCATCGGCGATGTCGAGGCCCAGGCCGAACAGGCCATGGCCAACATCAGGATGCTGCTGGACGAAGCCGGTTCCGAACTTGGCCATATCTGCAAGATCGTGATCTATCTGGTCGATCCGCGCTATCGCGAGACGGTTTACCGCGTCGTCGGCAAATGGCTGAAGGGCGTCTTCCCGGTCTCGACCGGAGTCGTCATTTCCGCCCTGGCCCGGCCGGAATGGCTGGTCGAGATCGACGTGACCGCGGTCATCCCGGAGTAATTCGTCGCCCCGGCGCAGGCCGGGGCCTCGGGACGACAGAGGCACAGACGCCAAAAGGAAGCACGAGCCCATGACCTTCTCGATCGCCGCCCGCTGTGCCGAGACCGGCATGTTCGGTATCGCCATCGCCTCGTCCTCGCCCGCCGTCGCCTCCCGCTGCGCCTGGGCGCGGGCCGGGGTCGGCGTGGTGGCGACCCAGAACATCACCGATCCGACCCTGGGCGAGAGGGGCCTCGACCTGATGGCGCTGGGGGTCGACGCGCCGCAGGCGCTGGCGGTCATCATGGAAACCGCGCCCTTCATCGACTATCGCCAGCTGGCCCTGATCGACGGCGCGGGGCGCACCGCCTGTTTCTCCGGCGCGCGGGCGCTTGGCGTGTTCAACACGGCGGAAGGGCGCGACTGTGTCGCCGCCGGCAACATGCTGGCGAGCGATCAGGTCCCCGCCGCCATGGTCGCCGCCTTCGAGATGGCAACGGGCCATCTGGCCGAACGTCTGCTGGCGGCGATGAAGGCGGCCATGGCCCTGGGCGGCGAAGCCGGGCCGATCCATTCGGCGGGCGTCAAGGTGGTCGATACCGCGAGCTGGCCGATCGTCGACCTGCGCATCGACTGGGCCGAGGACGGGCCGATCGATCTCCTCGAGGCGGCCTGGGTGGTCTATGCGCCGCAGATCCATGCCTATGTCACCCGCGCCCTCGACCCGCGAGATGCGCCCAGCTATGGTGTGCCCGGCGACCTCTGACGACGAGACCGATGCGCTTCACCCTTCGCCATCTGGAGTATTTCGTCGCCGCCGGGGAAACCGGCGGCGTGACCCTGGCGTCGGAGCGCATCAATATCTCTCAGCCTTCGATTTCGGCGGCGATTTCCCATCTCGAAACCGAACTGGGCGTCCAGCTCTTCATCCGCCATCACGCCCAGGGCCTGTCGCTCACCCCGGCCGGGCACCGCCTGCTGCGCGAGGCGAAAAGCCTGCTCGATCAGGCCCACAACCTCTATACCGTCGCCTCCGAGACGACGACCGAGATCCGGGGCGAGCTGGCGGTCGGCTGCATGTTGACCCTTGCGCCGATGATCATCCCGGAACTGTGCCATTCCTTCATGGCCTCCTTCCCGCGCGCGGTATTGCGCCAGCAGGAAGGCCATCAGGAGGAACTGGTGGAAGGCCTGCGCCGGGCCAAGATCGACATCGCGCTGCTCTACGACCTTCAGGTGCCGAAGGATATCGTGATGGAGCCCCTGGTGGACCTGCCGGCCCATGTCCTCGTCAGCGAGGTTCATCCGCTGGCGACGCGGACCACGGTCAGCCTGAAGGAGCTGGAAAGCGAGCCGCTGATCCTGCTCGACCTGCCGCTCAGCCGCGAGTATTTCCTCGCCATGTTCGAGCGCGACGGGCTGCAACCCCGGATCGCCGCGCGTTCCGCCTATCCGGACGTGATACGCACCATGGTCGCCAATGGTTACGGCTACACGCTGGTCAATGTCCGGCCGCGTTCCGACCTCGCGCTCGACGGGCGGCGGCTGGTCAGGCTCCGGCTGGCCGGCGGCCACCGGCCGATGAAGATCGGCATCGCGACGCTGGACGGCATCCGCAAGTCCCGCCTGCTCCAGGCCTTCGAGACCCACTGCCGGACCTTCATTTCCGAAGGCTATATCCCCGGCATGATCCCGCCCCTGCTGGATGCCCGGGTCCGGGAAGACGCGACCTGAGCTGCTTCAGAGCCTGTTTGGCAACCCCGGACGGGTCGATCCGGCGGATCTTTCCGCGCCCCGCGGCGTCGGCAATCTTGCCGATATCACACGATATCGGCGGCGACCGCCTCCTCGCGGGACACGAAAATCTCTCGCCGGCTCTCAGCCGCCGGATTTCCAAACAGGCTCTCAGGCCTTCAGCAATTCGGTGACCTCGCGCCGGAACGGCAGGCTGTCGCCGTCATGGGGGGCTTCGTCCAGCTCCCGCGCGAAACGATGCCCGGCATAGGTCGCATGGGCGATGGTCGCGGGCGCCAGGGCATCGCCGATGGCGGTGACGGATTCCAGCCCGGAATCGGCCCAGTCGGCGGCGCGGGCGTTCAGCGCCGTCAGCAATTCGTCATTCGGCAGGCGGGAGGTCACGAGGACGGTCGCATCGGCCTCCAGCCGCTCCTCCCGGCCGGTGAACATGCAGGCCATGGCGGCTTCGCCCGGGCGGACCGCGTTCAGCGCCAGAAAGCTGCGGATCGCGATGCCCTTTTCCAGCATCCGCTTCTGGATGAAGAATTGCTCCATCGTGTTGCGGGTCCAGGTCGAGGCTTCGGAGGCCGGCGTCGCGTAAGTCACCCGATAGCCCTTGCCGGCCAGCAGTTCGGCGATCACGCCGCCCATGTAGTAATGATCGTCGTCCCAGACGAGGACGCGGCCCCCCGCCGGCAGCCGGCCGGCCATGATGTCGCTGGCCGACAGGACCTCGGCGCCGCCCTCGATCGGAATCGCCCTGGTGTGGAGGTGACCCACCCCGTCCCGACGCCAGGTGGCGCCGGTCGCCAGCACCACGCGGGGAATGCCGAAACCCATGATGTCATCCGCCGTCAGCGGACTGTCGAGGAACAGCTCGACATTGGGCAATTGATGAAGCTGCTGTTCCCGGTAATCCTTCACCCGGATCCAGGCGGCGAGGCCGGGCAGGCGGGATTCCAGCGCCACCCGGCCGCCCAGCTCGCGCCTGGCCTCGGCCAGCATCACCGGATAGCCGCGCCGGCCAAGCGCCCGGGCCGCCTCCAGCCCCGCGGGACCGGCGCCGACGATCAGGACCGGCTTGTCGCTGGTTTTGGCCACGATACGCTCCGGGTGCCAGCCCTTCCGCCATTCCTCGCCCATGGTCGGGTTCTGGGTGCAGCGGATGGGCGACTGGGTGAAATCGCCGGAGACGCAGATGTTGCAGCCGATACATTCGCGGATGTCCTCGATCCGCCCTTCTTCCAGCTTCTTCGGCAGGAAGGGATCGGCGATCGAGGGCCGGGCGGCGCCGATCAGGTCCAGCACGCCCTTGCGAACGAGGCTGGCCATCCGGTCGACCGACGTATAGCGGCCGACGCCGACCACCGGCTTGCTGGTCAGGCGCTTGATGCCGTTGATGAAGGGCTCGGAAAAACCTTCCTCGGCGAAGCGCGAGGTCTGGCTGTCGTTCTCCCAGCCGGCGATGGTCACGTCCCACAGGTCCGGCAGGTCGGCCATCAGGCCGATCATGTCCTCGACCTCTTCCTTGTAGAGGCCGCCCTCGCCGATCAGCTCGTCGACCGAGATCCGCACGGGAACCGCGCAAGTGTCGCCCACCGCGTCCTTGGTGTCCTGCACCACTTCCCGCAGCAGGCGGATGCGGTTCTCCAGGCTGCCGCCATATTCGTCGGTCCGGTCGTTATAGCGGCGCGACAGGAAATGATGAAGAAAGCCGAGGGCATGGGCGGCATAGACATAGATGAGGTCGAAGCCCGCGCGCCTGGCCCGCAGCACGGCATCCCGGTGCCAGCGCCGGACATTGGCGATATCGGTCTTGTCCATGCGCCGCGCCTGCACCGGATCATAGGTGAAGGTCGCGACCGGCAGGGGGGCCGGCCCCATCGGCACTTCGCGGGAATAGAGGTTCGGCCCGTTCATGCCGTTATAGGCCAGCTCGATCCCGGCGAGGCTGCCGTGCTCGTGGATCCGGTCGGCCATGCCGGCCAGGGCCGGAATATCCCGGTCGTCCCACAGGCGCAATTCGATGAAGGGCGTGATTTCGGACGAGTAATGCAGCTCGACCTGTTCGGTGCAGACGACGGCCCAGCCGCCCTCGGCCTTGACCCCCCGCATGCCCGCCAGCGCGCTGGGATCGCGATAGCCCATGCCGTTGCAATGGGGCACCTGATAGAAGCGGTTGCGCGCCGTCACCGGACCGATCTTCACGGGCTCGAACAGAATGTCATAGGCGGGGTCGCGAGACACGGTGACGGGATCCTCCGGGGGCGATGGATCGAGACTAGCGTGATCGCGCCCGGGACCAAATTCGCAATCGCCAAGGCCATGCCTTGTAAAATACGAATTGCTCCATGCCGGGGTGCGAGGACCGAAGCTGGCGAGGTGCAGCGGCAATATCGGGGGAGGGGCGCGACCGGAAGGTTGATTGGCTGGGGGACCTGGATTCGAACCAGAGCTACCGGAGTCAGAGTCCGGGGTTCTACCGCTAAACTATCCCCCAGCGGGATCAATCGCGACGAGGCCGGGGTTATAGTCTCCCGAATCGCGGCTGTCAATCGTCTGGCGCCGCAAAAGGCGCCGGGGCCTCAGTCGCGGAAATCCAGTTTCAGTTCGGCCTGGGATCCGGCCATCCGGGTCCGCGCGTTGTCGGCCAGGCGGTTGATGAGATAACCCGCCATGCGCTGCGGCGCGTCGCCATCGTCGAGCATTTCGTCGTGGCTGGGCGGATGGGTGGCCAGCACCGGCAGGGTGCCGCGATAGCGGATGAAGATGGTGAGATTATATTCGTCCTGCTGGGTCTCGAGTTCGATCGCCTCGGCGCCGGGGGCGAGAAGGTTGCTGTCCCTCAGCAATTCGAACGCCTGCCACGAGGCGAGTTCAGCCCGCTTCACCGCCTCGTGGCGGGCGCCCCAGAGCTTTCCCTGCGCCTCGACGAAGGCGATCATGTCCTCGAAATGGGTGTCGGCCACGGCGAAGCTCTGCCGGGTCTTGCGGCGGATGCCGAAGCGGAACAGGGCCTGAAGCGCGACGGCCGTGGTCAGGGCCAGGGCGAATTGCGAGAAGGCGACGTAATGGGCGCCGGGGAACATGCGCTCCAGCTGATCATGGATGTCGCCATAGCTGATGCCGACCAGAAGCGCGATGCCGATCGCCAGCGACCGCCGGTTGTCCAGCATCCGCGAGCCGATCATCTGGATGCCGCCGATCGTCGCGAAGGATGAAAGGAAGAGGAACAACGCCCCCAGGACCTCGGGCGGCACGATCATCCAGGCGACGATCACCTTGGGACAGAGGGCGATCAGGAACAGCAGCCCGGCGGTCCAGATCGCGAGATGGCGGCTGGTGCAGCCCGAGGCGAGGGCCAGGCTGGCGGCGCCGCCGCTGGCCGCCATGGGCATGGCGTTGATCAGCGAGGCGAAGATCTGGGCGATGCCCTCGGCGCGGACGCCCCGGCCGACGGAATCGAGATCCGGCCGCTTGAAATCGGCATCGTTGAAGCGCTGGGCGACGGTCTGCACCCCCATCGAGGTCAGCGACAGGGAAAAGCCGGTGATGATGGCGGGCACCAGGGCTTCCATCTCGAAATGCCAGCCGAACTGCTGCAAGACCGGCAGGTGGAGGACGGCGGCGCCCTCGAAGGCGGCGATATCGACATCGGTCAGAAGACCGCCCGCGGTCGCGAGGACAAGGCCAAAGCCAAGGCCGGTCACCGTCGCGAAGAACTTCAGCCCGCTCCGGCCCCAGACATTGCAGGCGACCATGACCGCCAGCGTCGCCCCGGCGACGGCGACCCGCTCCGGCTGGGGGCCGGCGGATCCTTGCGTCGAGAAGATCAGGTTGAGGCCGATGATGCCGATGCCGGCGCCGATCAGCAGCATGGCGAGGCCCGCGACCTCGACCGTGAAGATCGCCCGCAGCCGCTTGATGACGAAGCTGAACAGGATCATGGACAGGCCGCTGACCGCGAACATGCCGAAGCCCCCGCCAAGGCCCGAATGGGCAAGGCCGAGCGCCAGCACGGGCAGGACCGAGGTCGTGCCCTGCACCGGCAGGAAGATGCCGGCGCCGATACCGAAGCGCCCCCAGGCCTGAAGCAGCAGGGCGACGGCCGAATAGATCAGGCCGCAGGCGGCGAGGTTCAGGAAGGCGGCCTGATCCATCCCGGCGCTGCGCGCGAAGAAGGCGGGCACCGCCAGCAAGGCGCCGAGGAAGGCCACCTGTTGCAGGGCAAGGCCGAAGGCGAAGCGGGCCGGCGGGATATCTTCGATCCCGTAGAGCAGCGTGTCGGGTCGGCGCATCGGGGTACTCGTTTTACAGGAAGAGACAAGGGGGCGGGAGCAGGGGGTGGGGGGCGGTGTTAGAGCACCGGGAACAGGCGGGTTTCCCCGGGCCTGGTTTGCCACAGATCCCCGGTATCGAGGTCGAACCACCAGCCATGGAGTTGAAGCGTGCCCGCATCGACCCGCTCCTTCAGCCAGGGATAGGTCAGGAGATTGCCGATCGAGCCGGCGATGGCCGCGCGCTCCACGAGGAAGGGATTGTCCTTCAGCAACTCCAGCGACACGGGGCGGCGGCTGTCGGCGCCATCGGCATGGCCGACATGGATCCGGCAGGCGTCAAGCGCCAGCTCGACCCAGTCGTTGATGAAGTCGCGCGCCATGCGCTTGCCCTCGGCGCTGCCGATCAGGGCCTTGATGCCGCCGCAGTGGGCATGGCCCATGACGACGATGTGATCGACCATCAGGTCGCGCACGGCATATTCGATGGCGGCGCCGGTGCCGTGCAACGACGGGCCGGGCTGATAGGGCGGCACCAGGTTGGCGACATTGCGGACGGTGAACAGCTCCCCCGGGTCCGCGCCGGACAGCAGGGCGGGATCGACCCGGCTGTCGGAACAGGAAATCATCAGGGTCGCGGGGGCCTGCCCCTCCTCGACCAGCGACCGCATCAGGCCGGGGCTGGCGCCATAGTGGCGGGCCTTGAAGGCGCGAATACCATCGGTGAGATGGCTGATGTCACGGCAGGTGCAGCCGGCGGGTCGATCCATGCTCAACTTGTCCCCCTGGGGTTGGCGGTGGAGATGCGGGTGAAATCTGTCAGGTGACGCTGGCGGTGACCAGGAAGCCATAGCCGAGGGGGGCGGGCAGCAGCGCCGAGGCCCCGTCGTCCAGAAGGCCCAGCAGACGCGAATGGGTGACGGCGCTTTCGGGCAGCAGGCTTTCGATGGTCAGCCTCTCCACCGTGAAGCCCGCCTCGGCGAGGTCCTCGCGGATCTCCTTCGCGGTGAAGAGATGGTAGAACAGCGGGATCGCGCCACCGTCCAGCGGGCGCTCGTAGCGGATGTCGCCCGGCTCCAGCTGCCCTTGGGCGACCAGGGCGCGGCAGTCGCGCTGGCGGGCGCGGAAACGCCGCAGGGCATTGGGCAGGCCGAGCAC
>NZ_JBAQRT010000074.1:0-2450 GCF_049306435.1 Zavarzinia sp. | reverse complement strand
GCCTGGCACCGCCGGGCCGATGCCACCGCCGCCGCCGGTGAGCGCCTGCTCGCCTTCTGCGCCGGCCCTGCCACCGATGCCGCCCTGACGGTCGAGGGCATCGGACCGGGGCTCGTCTTCATCGGGCTTGTCGGCTTCATCGATCCGCCGCGTCCCGAAGCCATCACGGCGATCGCCGAATGTCGGCAGGCGGGCATCGCGGTCAAGATGATCACCGGCGACCATGCCGCGACCGCCGCCGCCATCGCCCGCCAGCTCGGCCTCGATGATGCCCCGGTGGTCGTCACCGGCGCCGAGATCGATGCCGAACCGGACGAGACCCTGGCGGATTTCGTCACCCCGGTCAGTGTCTTCGCCCGCACCAGCCCCGAACATAAATTGCGCATCGTCCGCGCCCTGCAGTCGACCGGCGCCATCGTCGCCATGACCGGCGATGGCGTGAACGACGCGCCTTCGCTGAAACAGGCGGATGTCGGCGTCGCCATGGGCCACAAGGGGACGGAGGCGGCGAAGGAAGCGGCTCAGGTCGTGCTGCTCGACGATAATTTCGCCTCGATCGTCGCCGCCGTTCACGAGGGCCGCACGGTCTACGACAATATCCGCAAGGTGATCGCCTGGACCCTGCCGACCAATGGCGGCGAGGCCTTGGCGGTGATCGCGGCGATCCTGCTCGGCTTCACCATGCCGATGAGCGCGGTGCAGATCCTGTGGGTCAACCTCATCACCGCCGTCACCCTCGGCCTCGTGCTGGCCTTCGAGCCGGCGGAGCCGGGAGTGATGCGGCGCCGGCCGCGCGACCCCAGGGCCGGCCTGCTGTCACCCTTCCTGCTGTGGCGCGTGCTCTTCGTTTCCACCCTGTTCCTCGGTGGGGCGCTGGGGGCCTTCTTCGGCGCGCTGGGCGAGGGTTATTCGCTGGCGAAAGCGCGCACTCTCGTCGTCAATGTCGTCGTCGTGTTCGAGATTTTCTATCTGTTCAACGTGCGCTATCTCCATGGCGGCTCGCTCACCCTGCGCGGTTTCTTCGGCACGCCCGCCGTGCTGATCGCCCTCGGCAGCGTCACCCTGGCCCAGCTCGCCTTCACCTATCTGCCGCCGATGCAGGCCCTCTTCGAGACCGAGGCGATTTCCCTCCGCGACGGATTGCTGGTGATCGCGGCGGGTGTCGTCCTGATGCTGGTGCTGGAAATCGAGAAGGCCGTGCTGCGCCGCTTCGGCCTGTTCGGCATGGGGGTCTGACGCCGGCCGGGTCTTTTCATATGACGATCATCATATTATATGTTGGTCACCATATGAAGGAGCCCCGCCATGTCTCTCGCCGATCCCGTCGTCATTCTTTCGGCCCTGCGCTCGCCCATGGGGCGGTTTCGCGGCGGTCTGGCCGGCGTGCCCGCGCCGCGCCTGGGCGCCCGCGTCCTGAAGGCGACGGTCGATGCGTCTGGCCTTGCCCCCGAGGCGATCGACGAGGTGTTCATGGGCTGCGTGCTGCCGGCGGGCCAGGGCCAGGCCCCGGCGCGCCAGGCCATGCGCCATGCCGGCCTGCCCGACGCCACCGGCGCGACCACGGTGAACAAGGTCTGTGGCTCGGGCATGAAGGCACTGATGCTGGCCCATGACCTGATCCGGGCGGAAAGCGCCGATATCGTCGCCGCCGGCGGCATGGAGTGCATGTCGGCCGCGCCCTATCTGATCCAGAAGGGCCGCAGCGGTTACGGCTTCGGTCACGACAAGCTCTATGACCATGCCGCCCTCGACGGCCTCGAGGACGCCTATGACGGCGGCCGTGCCATGGGCACCTTCGGCGAGGATACCGCCGACCGCTATGGCTTTACCCGGGCCGACCAGGACACTTACGCGATCGAGACCCTGACCCGCGCCAAGGCCGCCATCGCAAGCGGCGCCTTCGACGGCGAGATCGTGCCGGTAACCATCCCCGGGCCGAAGGGCGACACGCTGTTCGACACGGACGAGATCCCCGGCAAGCTGGACCCCGCGCGTATCCCCGGGCTGAAGCCCGCTTTCCGGCCGGACGGCACGGTGACGGCGGCGGCCTCCAGCGCCAATGCCGATGGCGCGGCGGCGCTGGTGCTGACGCGGACCTCGCTCGCGGCGGAGAGAGGCCTTGTCCCCATCGCCCGCGTCGTCGCCCATGCCACCCATTCCCAGGACCCGGCCTGGTTCACCACGGCCCCGATCGGCGCCATCGGCAAGGTGCTGAAGAAGGCCGGCTGGAGCGTCGAGGATGTCGATCTGTTCGAGATCAACGAGGCTTTCGCTGTCGTCGTCATGGCGGCGATGAAGGATCTGGGGATCCCGCGCGACAAGGTGAACGTCAACGGCGGCGCCTGCGCGCTGGGCCATCCCATCGGCGCCTCGGGCGCGCGGATCACCGTCACCCTGCTGAACGCCCTGCGCAAGCGCGGCCTGAAGCGCGGCGTCGCCTCGCTCTGCAT
>NZ_JBAQRT010000073.1:0-8720 GCF_049306435.1 Zavarzinia sp. | reverse complement strand
CCGCAACAGGGGCGCCGGATCGCCCGCCAGCCAGGGCGCGGCAGCACCAGGGCTTGGGGCCATGGTGAAACTCTCGGCCGGGGGCGAAAGCGGAATCGTCGGCGGGGGCGCCGTGTCGAGGCCCGGAAGCGGCGCCAGTTCCGTGGGATGGACGGGGGCTGGCGCGGGCGCCGGGGCAAGATCCGGTGCCACCGGCCCCTGGTCCCGGAGAATCGGTGGCAGCAGGCTCATGGGGCCGCCGGATCCTTGCGCGGACGCGCCGGAGGCGACCACCGACAGAGCGGCGGAGCAGGACAGAAGGAGAAGCTGGAGTGCCGCCCTATTCCGGGAAACGGTCATTGGGCAGCACCTGCTCCACCCTCTCGCGCGTGACGGGGGGGTTGAAGGTGGCAAGGTAGACGGCCCCGCCGATCGCGGCGACAACCAGCACGGCGGCCAGGGAAAGGATGATTTTGGACATGACCGGAAACTGACATCCATGTGAGGCGGGAATGGGGCATCCCGGGCCGGCGGCGGGCCTGCCACGGCAAGCGAATCCCCTGGAGCCCCGCCCACTCTAAGGGCCGGCCACCGCGAGGACAAGCACAGGGGCGCCCCTTGCCGCGGACATGCCGTCACGAGGCCGCTGCCCTTGAAAGATCGGCTGCCAGCGGGCACATTCCGCCCGTGGACGACAACGCGCATATTCAGGACCCGCTGGCCGAAGCCCCGGTTCCGCCTCACCCGCCTTTCATCCTGACCCGCACCATCGTGCTGGTCGGCCTGATGGGCGCGGGCAAGAGTTCGGTCGGCAAGCGGCTGGCGCAACGCCTTCACGTCCCCTTCATCGACGCCGATACCGAGATCGAGACCGCCGCCGGCTGCTCGATCGACCAGATCTTCGAGCGCCATGGCGAAGCCGCCTTTCGCGACGGCGAGCGCCGGGTGATCGGCCGCCTGCTGACCGAGAACACGCCCCATGTCCTCGCGACCGGTGGCGGCGCCTTCATGGACCCGGAGACGCGGGCCCGAATCAAGGCCTCCGCCCTGTCGATCTGGCTGAAGGCCGATCTCGACGTCCTCGTGCGCCGGGTCAAGAAACGCAACAACCGTCCCCTGCTGAAGAAGGGCGATCCCCGCGACGTCCTCGCCCGGCTGATCGATATCCGCTACCCGGTCTACGCCGAGGCGGATCTCACGGTCGAAAGCATCGATGGACCGCACGACCGGGTGGTCGACGATGTCCTCGCGGCCGTGGCCCGCGCGCAAGGAATAGAGCATGGCTGACCCCGTGAACGTGACCGTCCCCGTCGCCCTGGGTGACCGCGCCTATGACGTTCATATCGGCGTCGGGGTGATCGACAGGCTGGGCCAGGGCGTGCGCGATCTGTTCCCCCGGGGCCGCGCCCTGATCGTGACCGACGAGCATGTCGCCGCGCTGCATCTGGGTCGCGCGATCGCCAGCCTCGATGGCGCCGGCATCCGGCACGAGACGATCATCGTGCCGGCGGGCGAAGGCAGCAAGAGCTTCGCCGTGCTGGAACAGGTCTTGTCCCGCCTGCTGGATTTTCGCATCGAGCGGCGCGACGCCGTGGTGGCGCTGGGCGGCGGCGTGATCGGCGATCTCGCCGGTTTCGCAGCCTCGATCGCCAAGCGCGGCGTCGATTTCATCCAGGTGCCGACCACGCTGCTGTCGCAGGTCGATTCGTCGGTCGGCGGCAAGACCGGGATCAACACGCCGCAGGGCAAGAATCTGGTCGGCGCCTTCCATCAGCCGCGTCTGGTGCTGGCGGATACCGCCTTGCTGGAAACCCTGCCCCGGCGCGAACTGCTGGCCGGCTATGCCGAAGTGGTCAAATACGGTCTGCTCGGCGATGCAGGCTTCTTCGACTGGCTGGAAGTCCATGGCACGGCCCTCGTCGATGGCGACCAGGCGGCCCGGATCGAGGCGGTGCGCCGTTCGGTCAGCGCCAAGGCCGGCGTCGTCTCGCGCGACGAGAAGGAAACCGGCGAGCGCGCGCTCCTCAACCTCGGCCACACCTTCGGTCATGCCCTCGAGGCGGCGACGGGCTTCGGCCAGCGCCTGCTGCATGGCGAGGGGGTCGCCATCGGCATGCGCCTCGCCTTCGATCTGTCGGTCGATCTCGGCCTCTGCCCGGGACAGGATGCCCTGCGCGCCCGGCGCCACATGGCCGCCGTCGGCCTGCCGGTTTCCCCGTCCGATATCGAGGACGCGGCGCTGATCGCTTCCGAACTGACGCCCGAAGCCCTGATCCACCACATGGCCCAGGACAAGAAGGTGAAGGATGGCAAGCTGACCTTCATCCTGGCCCGGCGCATCGGCGAAGCCTTCATCACCCAGGATGTGCCGGTCGCGGCGGTTGATCGGGTATTGCGCGCGGCCTGAACTTCAGGCCGCCGCCAGGGTTCCGCGAAAATAGTCGACAACCCAGCAGCGCAGGGCCGAGGTGAAGTTGGGACCCGGCCGCTCGGTCGCGACCCGGTTGCACAGATCGTCAAGCCCCAGACCCTCGCGCTCGCAGATATCCTCGATCGCGTCCCACAAGGTCGGCTCCAGCCTGATGCTGGTCCTGTGCCCCTTGATCTTCACGTTGCGCACACGCATGGCCTGCCCCGCGTAACCACTCATACGGGTGCATTATAGACATACGTCAGTTTGCGACGTGACCTAAAAGTTGCTCCTGGAAATTATGCTCTCGATAGATGCGAAACATTCGGCGCGGGCCGATGCCACCGGGACGGATCGTCCCGGTGGCATTCTTTCGGTCAGACCAGGAAGTCGCTGGCGTCGAGCACACCGATATTCGTGTTCTCGATGATGAACTTGTCGGTGCCGAAGGCGATGACCACATCCGCGCCGACCTGGCTCATGTGCGCCTGGATATCGGCGAAGCTGTTGGCGGCGCTGGCGGTGAAGTCCAGATAATCGAAGTTGTTGGTGAAATCCTTCACCGTGTCCACGCCCGTTCCGGTGGCGAAGACGAAGGTGTCACGCCCCGCGCCGCCGGTCAGGTCGTCATTGCCGATGCCGCCGTCCAGCCGGTCGGTATTGTCGCCGCCGAACAGATCGTCGAGGCCCTGACCACCAAGAAGGGTGTCGTTGCCGGCATCGCCATAAAGGATGTCGTCCTTGGCGCCGCCGTCGAGCGTGTCGACCCCGGCGCCACCGCGCAGGTCGTCATTGCCCTGGCCACCGGAGATCGTGTCGTTACCGGCGCCGCCGTCGATGAAATTGGCCGCGTTGTTGCCGATCAGCGTATCGGCATAGCCCGAGCCGCCAATGTTCTCGATCTGGGTGACGGAGCCGCCGGCGACGCCGCCGATCGAGATCTTGCCGGTCGACAGGTCGACCACGCCGCCCTTGGTCGCATAATAGAGCGAGACCGTGTCGATGTCCGCGCCGCCGTTGTAGCTGTCGTTGGCATCGAGCGGGCCGTTGACGACGAATGTGTCATTGCCGCCATTGCCGACGACCTTGTCCTTGCCGCCCGCCAGCGACCAGAACACGTCGCCGCCGCCACCACCGATCAGCGTGTCATTACCGTTCGAGTCATACATCGTGTAGGACGCGTCGACTTCGGCGCTGGCGTCGAGATAGACGTAATTGCCGGCGCCGATATTGCCGGAACTGCTGACCAGCAGCCCCTCGTCCGTGTTCAGGTTGCCGTCGGCGAAGAAGAGCTTGTAGGTGAAGCCATCGCGCAGCACGACACGCTCGACCCCCACGAGACCATCATCGCCGAAATGGACGCCGGCCGAGAGATTGCCGGTCAGATCGAAGGTGTCATAGCCCGCCCCGCCCCAGATGGTATCGGCGCCATCGAGGTCGCCGCCGAAACTGATGACGTCGTCGCCGCCGAGGCCCGAGACGATGTCCGTGCCGCCATTGCCGCCGCGATAGAGATCGGCCCCGCCGCCACCGGTGAAATGGTCATCGCCCGCGCCGTCATAATAGTCGAAGCGGCCGTCCGTCTCGGTCGAGCCGAGGAAGGCGACGGTCTGTCCCGCCAGCACGCTGCGCATGTCGACGTTCAGCCACTGGCCGGCAGCGAGCAGCGTGTCGGCGACCTGGAAGGTCGCACCATGGTCGCCGACCACCGCCAGCGTCTCGATATTCTGGAAATTGCCGCCGTTGATCTGGATCGTGCCGGACTGCAGGCCACGGAAATAAACGATGTCGCTACCCGAGCCACCATTGATGAAATCGCCGGCACCGAAATTATTCTCGGCCATGATCACATCACCGCCGCCCTGACCGTCGATATGGTCGGTTCCGCCATAGGACATCGACAGGCTGTCGCCCCCCTGGCTGCCGATCAGGATATCATTGCCGTAACCGTCCGAGACATTGAAGCTGCCGTCGGTCTCGGCCGAGCCGTCGAAGTGGAAGTAATGGCCGCTGCCGCCGAAGCCGACGCCATAGGCGCTGACCGTCATGACCTCGCCGGCGAGCAGATTACCGTTGCTCATGGTGATGTCGTAGGAAAAGCCCGAGGTCATCTCGAAGCTCTCGACATAGCGCAGGGTGGTCGAGGCGAGCACGAGACCGGCGCTGTAGTCGCCCTGCAGGGTCACATGATCATAGCCGTCACCGCCGATAACCCGGTCAGCCGCCGTCAGGGTGGCGCCGAAATTGAACTGATCGTCGCCTTCCTTGCCGTTGACGATGTCCGTGCCGCCCTGGGCCATCTCGAAGAGATCGGCGCTGCTGGTTCCCGTGAAGCTATCGTTATTGATCGTGCCGGTGAAATTCATGATGTGGTCTCTGCGCCCGCGATTGGGATGGCTTCCTATAGTTCACACGGAAGATGCAGGCAAAAGCTGGATGCGGCTTTTGTTCACACGTCACATCGAATGTGCGGCCGTCACATCGTTAACACCGGCCGCATCGCCAACAAGGGACAATACCGGGCGGTTCAGAGCATGAAATCGCCGGCATCGAAGCCGTCGATGCTCGCCCCCGCGATGACCAGACTGTCCGATCCATAGGTGATCACGACATCGGCGCCAACCTGGGCCATGTGAGCGCGGACATCGTCAAAATCGCCCGCCGGGCTGGTCCGAAGGTCGAGAATGTCCTCGCCATCGACGAAATCCGTCACCGTGTCGACGCCGCCGCCCCGGGCGAAGACGAAGATATCGCTACCCGCGCCACCTTCGAACTGGTCATTACCCGCACCGCCGTCGAGCCGGTCGAGCCCGTCGCCGCCGAACAACCTGTCCGCGCCCGCCCCGCCGAACAACTTGTCGTTGCCGGTATCGCCGTGGAGCCGATCATCGCCGTCGTTACCGAGAATCCGGTCCTGGGCGCCGCCACCCCGCAGATCATTGTCGAGCGCGTTGCCGAACAGCCTGTCGTTCCGACCGCTGCCCACCGCATTCTCGACCTCGCCGATGCGGCCGGCGGCTTCGCCGTTGATCGTGAGCACCCGCGCCGCGATGTCGATGACGCAGAGAACGGCGTCGACACCGGCCCGAAGCGTGTCCATGCCGTCGCCACCGTTGAAGATGCTGCCGGCGTTGGCGAATTTCCCGAAAGTGATCACATCGTCGCCGCCGCGCCCCTGCACATGGTCGAGTCCGCCTTCGACCACGCTGAATTCGTCGTTGCCGCCACCACCGATCAGCGTGTCGTCACCGCATCCGTCCGACATGGCATAGGAGGCATCGGTCTCGCGGCTGGCGCTGATGTAGACGCTGGTCTCGGGCGCGTCGCTGAAGCGGGTCAGGGAGCCGACATGGATCACCTCGCCCGTTGCCGCATAGGCATCGGAAAACACGGCGCGGAAGGAATTGTGGTAGTCGCAGGACAGGACGATATTCTCGATCCCGCCGAGCCGGGTTCCCGTGAAGTTGACGGAAATGAGCCCGACCGAGAATTCGCCGTGCAACTCGAGAAGATCGTTGCCCGCCCCGCCCAGGATCACGTCCGACGCATCGTAGCCGGAGTGGATGTAGAACGAGTCGGCGCCCGCGCCGCCGCGAAAGATATCGTGGCCGCCGTAATAGCTGTGGACGACGTTGCCGAAGGACCCGCCGATGAATTCGCTGTCGGGCGCGCCTTCGTGAAACATCAGCACGGCATCATGCTCGGCCGAGCCGTCGACCCGCACCGAATGGCCGGCCCCTCCGCCATCGACGGTGACCGTGGCGTAAGTCTTCACGTTCATCACGCTTCCGGCGGCGGCATTGCTGTCGTTCAGCGTCAGGCCGTAGTCGTAGCCGCTCGTCAGATGAATGCTGTCGATATTGCGGACCGTGTTCGCGCCAAGGACCAGACCGGCGCTGTAGTCCCCGGCGAGATAAAGATTCTCGTCTTCCCTCGTGTCGCTGCCGCCGTTGACCCGGTCGTCGGCCGTCAGCGTGGCGCCGAAGTAGAAGAAGTCGCTGCCACCACCGCCGTTGACCCTGTCCACGCCGCCCTGGGTCATTTCGAACCTGTCGACCTTGTCCGTACCGTTCAGCGTGTCGTTGCCACTCGTGCCGATGAAATCCATGGCCCTGTCCCTTCGCGCCCGCCGATCGCACAGCTATACGACGCGGGCGCCCGGGCACCGTTGCGACAGATCAATTCCGCACGGCCCGGCTTCCGGACCGGACCATTTACTCCCCGGGCGCGAGCAGGGTCAGTTGCAGGGCATGCAGCCCCTTGCCGAATTCCTCGGCCAGCAGGCCGTTGACCAGGCGGTGGCGCGCCACCCGGCCCTGGCCGGCGAAGGCCGGGGCAACGACGCGGACGTTGAAATGGCTCTCGCCCCCCTCGCCCGCCACGCCGGCATGGCCGGCGTGGCGGGCGGAATCATCGACCACCGTGACGACGGCGCCATCGAGGGCGGTTTCGAGTCTCGCGCGGATTCGGTCGGCCATGCGCATGGTGAATTCCTTCTGTGACGTCGCGGCGCCGTCTTAATTGTCGGGCCACCTTGTGCCTGCTGTGCCGCGCACCCATAATCCGCGGATGCCCCGTAAGGAAAGTGCTTATCCACGTCGGGCCAAAGGCCTTGGCGACTCCGCCGCGCTGCGCCCCTGCGCCAGCGAGGGGTGCCTTTGCGCGGGCGAATACCGGGCGCCGCGCTCGCGCGATCCGAACGACTCGCCGCTGTGGTTCTGCCTCGAGCATGTGCGCGAGTATAACCGGACATGGAACTGGTTCGAGGGCATGGCGGCCAACGAGATCGAAACCTACCAGTCCCAGAACGCCACCTGGCACCGCCCGACCTGGAAACTGGGCGAGCGGGCGGGCGGCCGCTCCCAGGCCCGGCATCATGCCGAGCATGGGGCGCACGATCCCTTCGATCTGCTGGGCGAGGCCGGCTATCGTATCGACGGCACGGCAAGGAACGGCGCCGTGCCTGAGACAAGGCGCCTGTCGCCCGAGGACAAGGAAGCCCTCGCCGTTCTCGAACTGGACGCCGGCGTGAGTGCCCCGGACGTCAAGTCCCGCTACAAGGCGCTCGTAAAACGCTACCATCCCGATCGCAACGGCGGCGACAAGGCCGCCGAGGCGCGCTTGCGCAAAGTCATCGACGCCTATCGTCATCTGCGCGACAAGGGATTCATGCGTGAGGAATTGGCCAGGTAATCAGCCGAGTAGGATTGACCGATCATGACTTCCAACTCCCATGCCGTGACTCCTGACGGCAAGCCCGATATCAAGGTTTCGGTCCGTCAGGTGTTCGGCATCGACAGCGATCTCGAAGTGCCCGGCTTCTCGGTGCCCAACGAATATGTGCCGGACCTCGACGAGACCTATCGCTTCGACCGGGAAACCACGCTGGCGATCCTCGCGGGCTTTGCCTACAACCGCCGCGTCATGATCCAGGGCTATCACGGCACCGGCAAGTCGACCCATATCGAACAGGTCGCCGCCCGGCTGAACTGGCCCTGCATCCGCATCAATCTCGACAGCCATATCAGCCGCATCGATCTCGTCGGCAAGGACGCGATCGTCCTGAAGGAAGGTCGCCAGGTCACCGAATTCCGCGAAGGCATCCTGCCCTGGGCCCTGCAGAACCCGACGGCGCTGGTGTTCGACGAATATGACGCCGGCCGCCCGGATGTGATGTTCGTCATCCAGCGCATCCTCGAGGTCGAGGGCAAGCTGACCCTGCTCGACCAGAACCGGGTAATCCGGCCGCATTCCGCCTTCCGCCTGTTCGCCACGGCGAACACCGTCGGTCTTGGCGACACCACCGGCCTCTATCACGGCACCCAGCAGATCAACCAGGGCCAGATGGACCGCTGGAACATCGTCGTCACCCTGAACTACCTGCCGAAGGATCAGGAAGTGGCGATCGTTCTCGCCAAGTCGCCGCAGTTCCAGAATCCGGAAGGCAAGAAGACGATCTCGGCCATGGTCGGCGTCGCCGAACTGACTCGCGCGGGCTTCATCGCCGGCGACATCTCGACCGTGATGTCGCCCCGCACGGTGATCACCTGGGCCGAGAACGCGCGCATCTTCAACGATGTCGCCTTCGCCTTCCGGGTCACCTTCCTCAACAAGTGCGACGAGGTGGAACGGGCGACGGTGGCGGAATATTACCAGCGCTGCTTCGGCAAGGAATTGCCGGAATCCGCTGCCAACATCCGCATTTCCTGACCGGCCCGGCCTGACGCCATGGCCCGTCCAGAAAGCCCCGTCGAGCCGTTCAAGCGCGCGGTCGCCGCCGCGACCCGCGCCATCGCCGAGAAGCACGACCTGAACATCGCCTTCGGCGCCG
>NZ_JBAQRT010000072.1:0-7678 GCF_049306435.1 Zavarzinia sp. | reverse complement strand
GCCTTCATCCGGCAGGATCTTGGCCGCTATGGCAGGCTTCGCGACCGGCCCGACCTGCGGGCGACCTCGCGCCTGTCGCCGCATCTGGCCTTTGGCGAGATCGGTCCGGCGCAGGTCTGGCACGCCGCCCATCACGCCGAGGCCCGCGACCCTTCGCGGGCCGAGGGTGCCGCGCGTTTCCTTTCCGAGCTGGGCTGGCGTGAATTCTCCTACCATCTGCTGGCGGCGGAGCCGGACATGCCGCGCCGTCCCCTGCGGCCAGCCTTCGACCGCTTTCCCTTCGCCGCCGACGACGGCGCCCTGTCCGCCTGGCAAACGGGCCTGACCGGCTATCCCATCGTCGACGCCGGAATGCGCGAATTGTGGCGGACGGGATGGATGCACAACCGGGTGCGCATGATCGCCGCATCCTTCCTGGTCAAGGACCTGCTGCTGCCCTGGACCGCCGGCCTCGACTGGTTCGCCGATACGCTGGTCGATGCCGATGTCGCCAGCAATGCCGCGAGCTGGCAGTGGGTGGCGGGCAGCGGCGCCGATGCCGCGCCCTTCTTCCGCATTTTCAATCCCACCCTGCAGGGCCGGAAATTCGATCCCGCCGGTGACTATATCCGCCGCTTCGTGCCCGAACTGGCGGCCCTGCCCGACGACTTGATCCACGAGCCCGCCGCCGACCCGGCCGCGGCGGGACGCTTCGGTGTCCACATCGGCCGCGACTATCCCGCCCCCATCATCGATCACGGCGTGGCGAGACGCCGCGCGCTCGATGCCTTCGCCAGCATGAAACAGGAGTTCGCCGCATGACCCCGGCCGTTCAGCGCATCGCCGTCATCGGCACCGGCATTTCAGGCCTGGCAGCCGCCTGGCTGCTGCGCGACCGCTGCCGGGTCACGGTCTATGAAAAGGAAAACCGGCTGGGCGGCCATGCCCATACGAGGCTGGTCGATCACGGCGGCGCGCTGATCCCGGTCGACACCGGCTTCATCGTCTACAACGAGGTGAACTATCCGCATCTCACCCGGCTCTTCGCCAGCCTTGGCGTCGCGACCGACGAGAGCAACATGAGCTTCTCGGTCTCGGCCGGCGACGGGCGGCTGGAATGGGCGGGGGAGAGTCTGCGCACCGTCTTCGCCCAGAAGCGCAACCTGGCGCGTCCCCGCTTCCTCGGCATGTTGCGCGACATCCTGCGTTTCAACCGCGATGCCGCCGCCGATCTCGCCGCCGGCCGGCTGGACGGCCTCACGCTCGGCGACTATCTGGCGCGGGGCGGCTTTGGCGAGGCCTTCCGCCACGACTATCTGCTGCCCATGGGCGCGGCGATCTGGTCGACCCCGGCTGCCGACATGATGGACTTCCCGGCGGCCAGCTTCATTCGCTTCTTCGCCAATCACGCCCTGCTGCGCGGCCTCGACGACCGCCACCAGTGGCGGACGGTGCGCGGCGGCAGCCGGTCCTATGTCGATGCGATCGGCCGGGACCTTGGCGACACGGTCCGCCTGTCCTGCCCCGCCGTCCGGATCGAGCGGGATGCCTTCGGCGCGACGGTGATCGACGCCGCCGGCAACCGCGAGCGTTTCGATGCCGTCGTGCTGGCCACCCATGCCGATCAGGCGCTGGCCCTGCTGGACCGGCCCGATGACGCCGAACGTCGCGTTCTCGGCGCCTTCCGCTACACCGACAATGTCGCCGTCCTGCACCGGGACGCAGGCCAGATGCCCCGCCGCCGGGCGGTCTGGTCGAGCTGGAATTATCTGACCGGCAAGGGCCACGCGGGAAGCAAGGTCGCCCTGACCTACTGGATGAACCGGCTGCAGAACATCGATCCCGCGCGGCCGCTGTTCGTTTCCCTCAATCCGTTCCGGCCGATCCGGGACGAGTTCGTCTTCGCCACGGATCATTATCGTCACCCGATGTTCGACGGTGCCGCGATCGCCGCCCAACGCGACCTGCCGGCCGCGCAGGGCCGAAATCGCGTCTGGTTCGCCGGCAGTTACGCCGGCAACGGCTTTCACGAGGACGGACTGGCCGCCGGCATCGCCGCCGCCGCGGCCTTCGGCTGCCGCCCCGCCTGGATGCCGGCGATGGCGGCGGCGGAATGACCCGCCCGCCGGCACGGCTCTATCCCGGCCGGGTCTTCCACGGCCGGCTGCGCCCCTTGCGCCACGCCTTCAGTTACCGGGTGTTCTCGGTTCTGCTCGACATCGACCGGATGGCGGAAACATCCCGCCCGACCCGGCTGTTCTCCGCCAATCGATTCAACGTCATTTCGTTCCACGATCGCGACCATGGCGCCCGCGACGGCAGCCCGCTTCGCCCGTGGGTGGAAGCCCAGATCGCGAATGCGGGAATCCGCGTTCCTCCCGGTCAGCGGATCGAGATTTTGTGCTTTCCCCGGCTTTGGGGTTTCGTATTCAATCCCCTGAGCATCTATTTCATCGGTGACGGCGATGTGCCGGCGGCGATCGTCTACGAGGTGAAGAACACCTTCGGCGAACAGCACGCCTACGCCCTTGCCGCCCGGGGGGAGGACGGCGTGGTACTGCAGGAAACCGGAAAGACCTTTCATGTCTCGCCCTTCATGGCCATGGGCCTGCGCTACCGCTTTCGCCTGCGCCGTCCGGACGAGACCCTGGCGATCGCCATCGATGCCGGCGACGACGACGGCCCGGTCCTGAACACCACGCTGTCGGGTCGCGGCCAGCCCTTCACCGACCGCGCCCTGGCGATGGCCGTGCTCGGCCATCCGCTGATGACCCTCAAGGTCGTGGCCGCCATTCACTGGCAGGCCCTACGCCTGTGGCTGAAGCGCGCGCCCTTTTTCCGCAAGCCCGCCACCGCCGAGGATGCGCGCCCATGAGCATGACATCGACCGCCGGCAGCCACGTCGGCAGCCCCTGCCACGGCGTGATCGAGCGCGAGACGGCGCTGCATCTCCCCGGGCTCGACCGCTGGCTGCGCCTCGTGCTGCGCCTGTGCGGCCATCTCGATCACGGCACGGTGATGCTGACCCTGCCGGGCGGTCCCACGGTGGCGATCCGCGGCCGGACGCCGGGGCCGACGGCGGAAATCGTGCTGCGCGACCAGAGCCTGGGGCGGCGGGTGCTGATGCGCGGCGGTCTTGGTTTCGCCGAGGCCTATATCGACGGCGTGTTCGATACGCCGGACCTGACGACCCTGCTCGCGGTCATGAATGTGAACGAAGCCCTGCTCGATCAGGTACTGGACGGCAAATGGTGGGTGCGGGGCCTCGCCCGCTTCGGCCACGTCATGAACCGCAACAGCCGCAAGGGCAGCCGGCGCAACATCGCCCACCACTACGACCTCGGCAACGACTTCTACGCCGCCTGGCTCGATCCCGGGATGACCTATTCGTCGGCGGTGTTCGACGGCGGCATCAGCGACCTGTCGGCCGCCCAGGATGCCAAGAACGATCTTCTCGGCCGCAAGCTGGGCCTTGGTCCCGACCTGCATGTGCTCGAGATCGGCTGCGGCTGGGGCGGTTTCGCCGAACGGGCGGCAAGCCGCTTCGGCGCGAGGGTGACCGCCATCACCATTTCGCGCGAACAGCATGACCATGCCCGCCGCCGCATCTTCGAGGCGGGCCTCGCCGAGAAGGTCGAGATCCGCCTGCAGGATTATCGCGACGTTCCCGGTCGCTTCGACCGCATCGCCTCGGTCGAGATGTTCGAGGCGGTGGGCGAGCGCTACTGGCCGCGGTTCTTCGGCCGGATCGCCGACCTGCTGAAGCCCGAGGGCCGCGCCGCGCTTCAGGTCATCACCATCGCCGAGCGCTATTTCGCCCGCTATCGCCGCGAGGTCGATTTCATCCAGAAATATGTCTTTCCCGGCGGAATGCTGCCCTCGCCATCGGCGTTCGACAGCGCGGCCAGGACAGCGGGACTGCGGACGGGCGAGACCACCACCCACGGCCGCGACTATGCCCGCACGCTGAAGCTGTGGTTCGAGCGCTTCAATGCCGCCGGGGACAGAATCCGTCCCCTCGGTTTCGATGACCGATTTCGCCGGCTGTGGAACTACTATCTCTGCTATTGCGAAGCCGGCTTCGAGACCGGATCGATCGACGTGATGCAGACCGTGCTTCATCCGGCCTGACCGGAATTCGGCCATAATCCGGTCCAAGGTTGAGCCCTGCCTTATTTGGGCTTGCCTTAACCGGGGCAAGGCTACAGAACGGGATCAGAGAACTAAGAGCAGGCAGCAAAACAGCGTGGTCAATTCATCGACGTCCCGCCTCCCCGCTTTGCAGGTCTGGCTTTATGGTCTTCCCGCCCTCGCATTGACCGCTGTCGGCGTTCCCCTTCTCCTCTATCTCGTGCCCTTCTACACGGTCGAGAAAGGCCTGCCGGCCGGGGAGGTCGGCGCGATCCTGTTCGCCGTGCGGCTTGCCGACGCGATCTTCGATCCGACCTTCGGCGCGATTTCCGACCGGGTGCGCACGCGCTGGGGCCGCCGCCGGCCCTGGCTGCTGATCGGCACGGTGCTGCTGATCATCGCGATCTGGCACACCTTCCTGCCCCCTGAACAGGTCGACTGGGTCTATTTCCTGGTCTGGATGACCATTCTCTACGCCAGCTGGACCATGGTGATCGTCCCCTATGTCGCCTGGGGCGCCGAGCTGACGGGCAATTTCGACGAGCGGACGCGCATCGCCGGCATTCGCGAGCTGTTCCTGCTGGTCGGCACCGTGCTGGCGGCGGGCGTGCCGACGATCCTGAAGGCGTTCGGCGTCACCGGCCAGACCGCGACCATGGAGACCATCGGGTTCTTCGTCATCATCGTGCTGCCGCTCTCGCTCGCCCTCATCTTCTGGAAGGTGCCGGAGCCGCAGGTGATCGCCGCCGGCCATGGCCACGGCTGGCGCGCCTCGGTCGACGCCATCCGCAAGAACGGCCCCTTCCTGCGCCTGATTTCCGCCTTCATGCTGAACGCGACGGCGCAGGCGATCGTCGCCACCCTGTTCTTCTTCTACGTCCGCTTCGTGCTCGAGGACCCGGAACACGGGCCCATGCTGCTGCTGACCTATTTCATCGCCGGCATCGTCGCCGTGCCGCTGTGGATGCGCCTCGCCGAGCGCTTCGGCAAGCATCGGACCTGGGCCTTCTCGATGATCTCCTCGGCGGCGATCTTCCTGGTCACGCCGTTCCTCGGCCCCGGCGATGTCTGGATCTTCTTCGTCATCTCGATCTTCACCGGCATGAGCCTTGGCTGCGACCAGATCCTGGCCTCGTCCATGCAGGCCGATGTCGTCGACATCGATTCGATCCGCTCGGGCCAGCAGCGCGCCGGTCTCTACTTCGCGATCTGGAACATGGTCACCAAGATGGCGGGCGGCGTCGCCGCCGGTGTCACCCTGCCGCTGCTGGGTGCCTTCGGCTTCGATGCCTCGGCGACGGCGCAGAACCCCAATCCGCCCGACGCCATCCTGGCGCTGATCCTGCTGTTCGCGGCGGTGCCGCCGGCCCTGCGCTTCCTCTCGGTCAAGATCATCTGGAACTATCCGATCACCCGCGAGCGCCATGCCAAGCTGCGGGCGATGATGGAACGCAAGCTGGCCCGCCGCCTCGCCGCCTCGGGCGAGGAATAAGCCTCAGAGAAGGCTCTCAGGGCGCCGGCGTCGCGATCCGCCGGCGCAACAGCCGCAGCACCCCGCCCAGCACGGGAAAATGCTCGTAGAGCTGCGAGGCGGCGTCCCAGTGATCGACATGGGCGGTGATAAGGCCGCTCGCGGGATCGAGATCGATCTCGCTCGCCCCTTCGATGCGCAAGGGCCTGTCCGGCCAGCGCCGCAGCCGGTAATCCATGGTCCACAGCAGCACCGCCCGCGCCCCGTCGCGGAAGCGGCCCCGGACCGTGAAGCGGACATCGAGGCAATCCTCGAACATCTGGCCGAACAGGGCGCGGGCATGATCGAGACCGGCGAAATCGTTGAACGGATCGCGAAAGCGGATGTCGGCCGCCATCACGGTGCCCAGATCCCCGACGCTTCCGGGTGTCAGCCCTTCGAGCGCGGCGGCATAGCGGCCGAGCGCCGCGTCGAGATCCATCATCGGCCCTGCCCCGTGATCAGCCTTACCAGCGGAAAATACAGGCGATAGGGTAGCAGCCGCAGCAGCTTCAGCATGAAGGTAAAGCGGCGCGGGAAACTGGTCTCGAATCCCCCGCCCTTCGTCAGGGCATGGAACATCCGCCGCGCCGCCTCGTCCGCCTCGATGCGGAAGGGCATGGGAAAATCGTTCCGGTCGGTCAGCGGCGTGCGCACGAAACCCGGGCAGACCAGGCGGATGTCGACGCCGCTGCCCGCGAGTTCGACCCGCAGGGCTTCGGTCATGTTGATCAGCGCCGCCTTGGACGCGCCATAGGCCGAGGCCCCGGGCAAGCCCGAATAGCCGGCGACGGAGGCGACGACGGCGATCCGCCCGCGCCCCCGCGCCCGCATCAGAGGCAGCAGCGCCGCGAGGCCGTTCACCGTGCCGAAGACATTGACGGTGAAAAGTTCGCGAAAATCCGCCGGACGGAAATCCGACACCGGGGTCGGCCGGTGGGTGCCGGCGTTGAGAATGGCGAGATCGATCGGGCCATGGGCGGCCTCGATCGCCGTGACGGCATTCGCCACCAATGCCTCGTCGGTCACGTCGAGCGGGACGAGGATCGTCTCCGCCGGCAAACGGCCTAGGCCCCCGGCCCCCCGCGCGCTGGCGGCGACGCGCCAGCCCTGGCGGCTGAATTCCTCGGCGAGGGCGAAACCGATGCCGGAACTGGCGCCGGTGATCCAGACCAACGGCCGGGTCATGGCCGGGCCTCGGCTTCGATCACGCGGGGCGCGGGCACCCGGCGATAGTCGATGGTCGAGCCGTCGGAGGCGACGAAGGTCAGCTTCACCCATTCACCGTTGGCGTCGTACCAGAGGTCGAGATCGAGATCCCCACGCATCAGGTAACGGCTGGCCGGCACCACGCGGCCTTCGGACAGAACGGTGTCGAGGCCGGCATCGGTCACGGTAACGTCCATCGGGCGGCCGTCCTGGCTGGAAATAAGGCGGCGCTGGCGGATCGATTCCACCCGCCAATAAGTCGTCGGCAGAAGATCCGCCGGCAGGGTGCCGGTGAAGACGCTGCCCTCGACCGCGAGACCGTCCGTCGTCGCCGCGAGGCGGACGTGCCCGGCCTTGCCGTCGTCATTGGTGCTGCTCGTCATCGCGATCAGGCTGCCGTCCCGCCAGCGTTCCTCGTTGCGGTGCTCGTAGCGGAAGACCGTGACATAGGCGAAATCGACCGCGAGGCGGATCGAGATGTCGACGACGAGATCCGCGCCGTCCCGCCGGAAATCGATGCGATGGCTGCCGATCAGGTTGCCGTTCCGCCAGACGTCGAAATAGAGATTGCCCTTCTCCGGGATCGATGTCCCGCCGAGAACCTGTCCGGAACCGGCGCCGATCAGCGCCGCGAGGACGACAAGTGTCCGAACCCAGGTCTTCATGCGCCGCTCCCCGTCTCGACCCGACCTTCTTCCTTACGAGGGAAGAAGGCCGGCGGATCAGCGGCGCGCGGAAATACCGATCAGCGCCTCTTGTGGTCGTCGTCGCTGGTCAGGGCGCCGATGGCGGCACCGCCGGCACCACCGATCAGGGCGCCGGTGATGGCGCTGCCGCCCGTGAGGGCAC
>NZ_JBAQRT010000071.1:0-2749 GCF_049306435.1 Zavarzinia sp. | reverse complement strand
GGCTATGCCCGACCAGGTGGCGGCGGCTCGTCCGGCGGCTGGGGTGGCTCCACCGCCGGCTCCGACCGTTCGGCCTCGCGCGGGCAGTCGCGCGACGCCCTCGACGATTTCCTCAGCCCCGCACCCTCGCGCACCCCCTCGACCCGGGACAGCGGCAGCAGCGCCGGCAGTGGCGGCGGCTGGGGCGATGTCGGCAGCACGCCCAGCCCGCGTCGGCGCGCCACGACCGACTATTACGGCAGTCGCGGCTATCGGACGCCCGCTTACGCCTATGGCGGGCGATCCAGCTTCGGCGTCTTCGACGCGGTCATGCTGTGGTTCATGCTCGACACATTGAGCGACCGCAGCCATGCCGATTTCTTCCGCGACAACCGCGACGACCCCGGTTACCGCGACTGGCGGGCCGAAGCGGACAAGGCGGCGGAAAGCGATCCCGCGCTGAAGGCCAAGCTCGACGCCCTCGACGCCCAGCTGGCGGCGGCGCCGGGCGATCCGTCGCGCGCCGGGCAACTGCCACCCGACATCGCCCCGCCGCCCGCGTCGTCCGGCGGTTTCGGCCTTGTCATCGCCCTCCTCATTATGGGCGTCATTCTGTTCATGATCGTGAAGAACCTGCGCCGGCCAAAGCCCGGCGCCAGCGCGGCGGGAAAGGTCAGCGACGTGAAGGAAACCATCGGCGGCGGCGGCAGCGCGCTGGGCTCGGCCACGGCGATCTTGCGCAACAAGATGACCGGGGCAGTCTACAGGCCCGACCTGTTCCGGGTCGGGATGCCGCTCACCCTCGATCCGACGCCCTTCATCCTCGCCGAAGGGCTGACCAAGGTGACGGCGCCCCGGGCGGCGACCGACAACGGCATGATCGGGGTCGATGCCCTCGGCACCTTGACCGACCGGGGCGGGACCTATCACCGGCTCTATCTCGAGGACGAGGGCGCCTTTTTCCAATTGGTGCTGGATGGCCAGGGCTTCCCCGCCGAATGCCGTTATTTCCGGCAGTTCGACGAAGTCCAGCCTGCCGACCGCGAGGAATGGTCCTTCTGGCTGGACAAGGACGAGGGCATGATCGGCTGGCCCGAATTCGAGACCAAGGACGGCAAGTCCTATAAAAGGGTGTGGAGCCCCGGTCCCAACCATGTCGCCCCGCGCGAGTTGCAGGAGACGCGGGAGGATCTGAACGGCAAGACCGAGATCCGCCACATCTCCATGCTTTATGCCCGGGCGACCGGCGGCAAGGCCCCGGCGCCCGAGACCGAATATCTGCTGGTGACGGCGGTCAGGGGCGAGCGCGAAGCCTTCGTCGCCCTGCACGCCGGCATCGACATCAACCCCAGCGCGCTTTCCCTCAGCTGATGGACAATCCCATGCCGTCGACCTTCGACCAGATCCTCACCATCCTCGGCACGGGCCTGCCGGTGCTGCTGACCCAGCTCGGCGCCACCGTGGTCCTGCTGGGCATCGGCGTCGCCATCTATCAGGCGATCACCCCGTTCCACGAGCGCCGCCTGATCGGCGAGGGCAATGTCGCGGCCGGCGTCGTCCTCGCCGGCTCGATCCTCGCCCTGACGATCCCGCTGGCGGCGACGCTCGCGACCTCGACCGTGCTCGCCGACATCATCGTCTGGGGTCTTGTCGCCCTCGTCATCCAGCTCGTCACCTTCCTTGTCATCACCCTCGTGTTCCGCGGTCTGAAGGCCGGGGTCGAGGCGGGCAATGTCGCCGCGGGTCTTGGCCTTGCCGCCGCCCAGATCGCGGTTGCCCTGCTGAACGCCGGCGCCATGGCCGGCTGATCGTCCATCCAATCCCGAAGAGGAAAACCATGATCACCTTCATCAAGAACCTGCTCGGCGTGAAGACCAACCAGGCGGTGCAGTCCGGCCTCGAAGCCCTGGTGCGCTGGGACCCCAAGGCCGCGACCGAGGCGGAACTCCGCACCATGGAACAGCGCCTCGACGAACTCGGCACCGAAGTCGCCCGCGCCCGCCTGTCGCTCGTGAAGGAGCGGAAGGAAGCCGACGCGATCAAGGCCCTGAGCGAACAGCGCCTTGCCGCCGCCGAAAGCCTGCAGGCCCAGGCCGATGCCGCCAATGACCCGGACCGCAAGGTCAGCCTCGAGAAAAGCCTCGCCCAGCTCCTGAAGCTGCTCGAGGAAATGGCGCCGGAGATCGACCGCGAGGTGAAAGATGCCGAGGACGCGCAGAGCTTCCTCGTCCAGCTCGAGGAAGCCTATGCCTCGGCCGGGGTCAAGCTGAAGGAAGCCCGCAGCGAGCTGGAGCGCGCCCAGCGCCAGATGTCCCGCGCCGAACAGCAGCGCGACATGGCCGAGCGTCAGGCCGATGCCGCCAAGCGGGCCGCCGGCCTCGCCAGCACGACGTCGGGCCTCAGCGTCGCGCTGAAGACCATGCAGGATGCGGCGGAAAAGGATCTGATCGCGGCCGAGGCGGCCAATTCCAAGGCCAGCCTGCTGAAGCCGACCAAGCCCGAGGAAGACGACGCGAATATCGCCGCCGCCCTCGCCGAGGCGGCCGGGCCGAAGCCGGTGACGGTCACCGACCGGCTGGCGGCGATCAAGGCCAAGCTGGGCAAGTAAGCGGCTTCGGGTCCCCGCCTGTCGCGGGGACCCGGCCTCACTTCACGGCCGAACTGCCTTCCAGCGTCGGATCGCGCCGGGTCGACGACGGCGGCACGACTTCCGGCGGGTAGTCGTCGAAGAAAGTGGTGGTCGGCGGCTGATCGGTCTGGGCGCCCGGCG
>NZ_JBAQRT010000070.1:0-2754 GCF_049306435.1 Zavarzinia sp. | reverse complement strand
GTCCATGAACTCCGCGCCAGGGGCCTGCCCGCCGATCTCGCCGGCATCACGGCCGAGATCGAGGCGCGCGACGCCCGCGACGCCGGCCGCGCCACCGCCCCGTTGAAGGCGGCCGAGGATGCGCACTTGCTCGATACCTCGGACTTGGGTATTGAAGAGGTCTTCGCGAAGGCGAAGTCCATGATCGAGACGGCGCGGCAGACGCGGACCTGAAAGGGCCGTGGTTTTCCGTGCCGTTCGCTGTTTCGCCCCCCGGATGGGAATTGGGGGGAAGACCGCCGGAGACAACCGGCCGGCCCGGAAATGAAATACAGGAGTTTACTGAACTATGACTGAATTCGAGACCAAGGAAAATTTCGCGGACCTGCTGGACGAAGTGTTCGGCTCCGCCAATTCCCTCGAAGGGAGCGTCATCGAAGGTCGTGTCATCACGATCGAGAATGACTTCGCCGTGATCGACGTCGGCCTGAAGGCCGAGGGTCGCGTGGCGCTCAAGGAATTCGCTGCTCCCGGACAGAAGTCCGAGCTGAAGCCCGGCGACATCGTCGAGGTCTATCTGGAGCGCATGGAAAACGCGATGGGCGAAGCGGTGATCAGCCGCGAGAAGGCCCGCCGCGAGGAAGCCTGGACCATCCTCGAGCGTGCGTTCGAGAAGGGCCAGCGCGTCGAAGGCGTGATCTTCGGCCGCGTCAAGGGTGGCTTCACGGTCGACCTGTCGGGCGCCGTCGCCTTCCTGCCCGGCTCCCAGGTCGATGTCCGCCCGGTGCGTGACATCACCCCGCTGATGGGCGTGCCGCAGCCGTTCCAGATCCTGAAGATGGACCGTCGCCGCGGCAATATCGTCGTGTCGCGTCGCGCCGTCCTCGAAGAGACCCGCGCGGAAGCCCGTTCGGAACTGGTCGCCAACCTCAAGGAAGGCCAGATCCTCGAAGGCGTCGTCAAGAACATCACCGACTATGGCGCGTTCGTCGATCTCGGCGGCGTCGATGGTCTGCTGCATGTCACCGACATCGCCTGGCGCCGTGTCAACCACCCGTCCGAGGCGCTCACCATCGGCCAGACCGTGAAGGTCCAGGTCATCCGCGTGAACCCGGAAACCCAGCGCATCTCGCTCGGCATGAAGCAGCTGCTGGCGGATCCGTGGGATGGTGTCGGCGTCAAGTATCCGATGGGCGTGAAGTTCCTCGGCCGCGTGACCAACATCACCGACTACGGCGCTTTCGTCGAGCTGGAGCCGGGCGTCGAAGGCCTGGTCCATGTCTCGGAAATGAGCTGGACCAAGAAGAACGTCCATCCGGGCAAGATCGTCTCCACCTCGCAGGAAGTGGAAGTCATGGTCCTCGAGGTCGACGCCAACAAGCGCCGCATCTCGCTCGGCCTCAAGCAGTGCCTGGAGAATCCGTGGTCGGCCTTCGCCGCCATGCATCCCCAGAACACGGAGATCGAGGGCGAGGTCAAGAACATCACCGAATTCGGTCTGTTCATCGGTCTCGACGGCGGTGTGGACGGCATGGTCCATCTCTCCGACCTCGACTGGAACCGTCCTGGCGAACAGGCGATCCAGGACTTCAAGAAGGGCGACATCGTCCGTGCGCAGGTTCTCGACGTCGACGTCGAGAAGGAGCGCATCTCGCTCGGCATCAAGCAGCTCGGCCGCGACCCGCTCGCCAACTCGAACGAAGTCCGCAAGGGCTCGGTCGTGACCGGCACCGTGGTCGAAGTCAATGAAGGCGGCGTCGAAGTCGCCATCGGCGACGAGGGCGTGCGCGGCTTCATCCGCCGTGCCGACCTCGCCCGCGACCGTCAGGACCAGCGCCCCGAGCGCTTCTCCGTCGGCGACAAGATCGACGCCAAGATCACCAACGTCGATCGCGCCACCCGCAAGCTCGCGCTGTCGATCAAGGCGCGCGAGATCGAGGAAGAGAAGGAAGCCGTGGCTCAGTACGGCTCGTCCGACTCGGGCGCCTCGCTCGGCGACATCCTGGGCGCGGCCATGTCCCGCGCCCGCGCCAAGGCCGACGCGGAAGGCGACGAGGAGTAATCCTCAAACCCTCCGCCCGACCTCGGGCAGACTTTCGGGGCGCGCCAGCGATGGCGCGCCCCGGGTGTTTGGGGGGGGGGAATAGCTAGCGAGCGCGCAGCCTCTTAGGCTCAACGCGTGCATATAACTGTTCATTATCGCTAAAGTTTTGGTAGAGTGATTGCGATGCTGTTTAAGGCTAGCACACTCGACGATGCCCTCGGGGACATCATGCGGCGCCTGCTCCGTAGCGGTTCGCGAACCTGTTCAGGTAAGGGACCCGCTAGAGAGTTTACGGGCGTGCTTGTCGAAATTAGCAATCCAAGAGCACGCTTCAGCCGCTCAGAAGGCAGAGGCGTTCTGTTTAGTTTTTTGGGCGAGACGCTATGGTACCTGTCGGGTTCTGACCGATTGGATTTCATAGAGTATTACATCCCCAAGTATCGGAAATTTATAGATTCCCCTCCTCGCGCGGTAAAAGCTCCCGGAGCCTATGGCCCACGATTATTTGGCGGCGACGAAAAAAGTCAGATTTCAGGACTCATTAGAGCACTAAAGATAAAAAAAGGCGTTTCGGACACAAGACAAGCAGTCGCACAAATTTTTGATAAGAACCTGACTCAAAAGCCTACTATCGCGCGAGCCTTCTGATGGCGAGTTGGATCGAGGCGAGGGTGACGAAAGCGCGAAGGGTGTCGGCGAGGTTTTCCCAGTCCTTGGCGAGGCGTCGGTTG
>NZ_JBAQRT010000069.1:0-4965 GCF_049306435.1 Zavarzinia sp. | reverse complement strand
CCGCCGGCGCGGCCGGCGGCAACGGCAAGCCGCTGGTCGGCCGCACCGTCGCCGATGTCGAGCGCGACCTCATTCTCGACACGCTCGACCATTGCCTCGGCAACCGGACCCATGCCGCCAATATTCTCGGCATCTCGATCCGCACCTTGCGCAACAAGCTGAAGCAATATACCGACGAAGGCGTGCCCGTGCCCCTGCCCGGCGATGCCCGGACCGGCGTGGCCTGAGGCGGACCGGGGCGATGGCGGATAGCGGCAATTCGGGTTTCGACGCCGGCGCCCTGCTGGGGCGCCTGGGGACGGCGCTGCGCGGTGGCGACGTCCTGCTGGCGGTCGGCGTCATCGTCATCCTGACGGTGCTGATCTTCCCGATGCCGGGCTGGATGCTCGACATCGCGCTGGCGCTGTCCGTCACCCTCAGCGTGCTCATCCTGATGACCTCGCTGTTCATCGAGAAGCCGCTGGATTTCAGCGCCTTCCCGACCGTCCTCTTGATCGCCACCATGCTGCGGCTGGCGCTGAACCTGGCCTCCACGCGGCTCATCCTCGAATTCGGCCATGAGGGCACCCACGCCGCGGGCGATGTCATCGCCGCCTTCGGCGGGCTCATCATGGGCGGCAATTTCCTGATCGGCGTGATCGTCTTCGCGATCCTCGTCATCGTGAATTTCGTCGTCATCACCAAGGGCTCGGGCCGCATCGCCGAGGTCGCGGCGCGTTTCACCCTCGACGCCATGCCCGGCAAGCAGATGGCGGTCGACGCCGATCTGTCGTCCGGCCTCATCGACGAGAACGAGGCGCGCAAGCGGCGCACCGAACTGGAACAGGAATCGACCTTCTTCGGCGCCATGGACGGCGCCGCCAAATTCGTCCGCGGCGATGCCGTCGCCGGCCTGCTGATCACCGCGATCAACCTGATCGGCGGCATCATCATCGGCACGATGCAGGAAGGCATGTCGGCGGGCGACGCCATGCGCACCTATTCGACGCTGACGGTCGGCGACGGCCTCGTCTCGCAGTTCCCCGCCCTCATCGTCTCGACCGCCGCCGGCCTGATGGTGACCAAGGGCGGCACAAGGGGCACCGCCGACAAGGCGCTGTTCGGCCAGCTCGGCGGCTCGGCCCGGGCCATGGGCATGGCGGCCGCGCTCGCCTTCGTGCTCGCCCTGATGCCGGGAATGCCCGCCCTGCCGTTCCTGATCATCGCCGCCGGCGCCGGCTATGCCGCCTATCGGATCGAGCGCAAGCAGACGGGCGATGCCGAGACCAGCGCGGCCAGCGCCGCCGCCGAACAGAAGCGCGCCGTGCCGGCGGAAGAGCCGATCTCCTCGGCCCTCGCCATCGACAGCGTCCGCCTCGAACTCGGCTATGGCCTCATCCCGCTGATCAACGACGCGCCGGGCACCCGCATCACCGACCAGATCAAGGCCCTGCGCCGCCAGATCGCGGCCGAGATGGGCTTCGTCATGCCCGCCGTCCGCATCCTCGACAATGTCCAGCTGGCCTCCAACACCTATGTCCTGCGGCTGAAGGAAATGGAAGCCGGGCGGGGCGACATCCGCCCGCACATGCTGCTCGTCATGGACCCCCGGGGCGAGCCGGTCAGCCTGCCGGGCGAGCCGACGGTGGAGCCGACCTTCGGCCTGACCGCCGCCTGGATCGACACCTCCTTACGCGAGGAAGCGCAGTTCCGCGGCCTGACCGTGGTCGACCCCGCGACCGTGATCACCACCCATCTGACCGAGGTGATCAAGGACAACATGGCCGAGCTTCTGTCCTATGCCGAGACCCAGAAGCTGATGGACGAATTGCCGAAACCGCAGCAGAAACTGGTCGCCGACCTGATCCCCGGCCGCTTCACCGTCGCCGGCGTGCAGCGCGTGCTGCAGCAGCTCCTGTCCGAGCGGATCTCGATCCGCGACCTGCCGACCATCCTCGAGGGCATCGGCGAGGCGGTCGGCTACAGCCAGAATGTCATGACCATCACCGAACATGTGCGCAGCCGCCTGGCCCGCCAGATCTCCTTCGCCAACACGGGGCCGGCGGGTTACATCCCGCTGCTGCCCCTGTCCGCCGACTGGGAACAGGCCTTCGCCGAGGCGCTGGTCGGCCCGGGCGAGGAAAAGCAGCTGACCCTCGCCCCCAGCCGCCTGCAACAGTTCATCCAGTCGGTGAAAGCCTCGCTCGACCGGCTGGGCGCCGACGGCGAATTGCCGGTGCTGCTGACCAGCCCCGGGATCCGGCCCTATGTCCGCTCGATCGTCGAGCGCTTCCGGCCGCAGACCGTCGTCATGTCGCAGAACGAAATCCACCCAAGGGCGCGCGTGCGCACCCTCGGCCAGATCTAGGGAAGGCCTAGGACATGCGCCTTCGCACCTTCCACGCCGCCAATATGGCCGAGGCCATGGCCGAGATCCGCAAGGCGCTGGGGCCCGACGCCATCATCGTCTCGACAAGGCGCGCCTCGCGCGGCACGGTCGAGGTCGTCGCCGCGGTCGAGGCCGCGACACCGCCGGTGCCTGACCCCCGCGCCGCCATCGACCGGCGGCCCGATCCCTTCTCGCTGCACCGGCCGGACGACGATCCGATCGAGGCGCTGCTGGCCGGCCGCCTCGCCCAGATCAATGCCCCGGCCGCCTCCGCCCCGGAGGAGACGCGCCATCGCAACGCCTTCGCCCGGCAGATCACCCGGGCGCTCGACTATCACCGCACGCCGCGCCGGCAGGTGGAACGCCTGGTGCGTCTCGCCGGGGCCTTCGAGGGCGGCATCCCGTCCGAAGCCCTCGCCCATGCGCTGTCGACCACCCTGCGCTTCGAGCCGCTGTCCGATCATCCCCAGCGCTCGATCATGCTGGTCGGCCCGCCCGGCGCCGGCAAGACCGTGGTCGCTGCCAAGATCGCGGCGCGGGCCGCCGCCAATGGCACCCCCTTGCGCGTCGTCTCGACCGATACCCTGAAGGCCGGCGCCACGGCCCAGCTCGAATCCTACCTGCGGGCGATGAACCAGCCGCTCGGCCTGGCCGCCAATCCGGCCGAACTGGCCAAGACCGAACACGGCGGCAGCCGCGCCCGCCGCGCCATCATCGATACCGCCGGCGCCAATCCCTTCGACGAAGGCGAGATGACCCAGATCACGCGCTTCATCGCCGCCGCCGATGTCGAACCCGTGCTCGTCATGGCCGCCGGCACCGATGCCCACGACGCCATGGATACCGCCCGCGCCTTCGCCCGCCTGGGCACGCGGCGCATGATCGTGACCCGGCTGGACGCCACCCGCCGCTTCGGCAGCCTGATCGCCGCGGCCGACGCCGGGGGCCTCGCGATTTCGGAGATCGGCGCCAGCCCCTTCGTCGGCCAGGGCCTGCGCCCGATCGACGCGACCGAACTTGCCCGACTTGTCATGCACGAATACGACCACATCGAAGCCGACGAGCTTCACGACGAGGCCGCCCAATGAGCACCGAAGCCCCCGTGGCCCTGACCCCGCCCCTTGCCGCCGTGCTCGGGAGGCGCCCCGACAGTCGCCGCATCATCGCGATCGCCTCCGGCAAGGGCGGCGTCGGCAAGACCTGGCTGTCCATCACCCTGTCCCACGCCCTGGCCAGGGCCGGGCGCCGGGTGCTGCTGTTCGATGGCGACCTGGGCCTCGCCAATATCGACATCCAGCTGGGCCTGATGCCGGAACAGGACCTCGGCGGCGTGATCGCCACCGGCAACGACCTCGGCGCCGCGGTCACCGCCGTGCCCGCGACCGGCTTCGACGTCGTCGCCGGCAAATCCGGCTCGGGTGCCCTGTCGTCGCTGACCCGGCAGGAGGTCGCGGCGCTGCGCCAGGGCGTCCTTGATCTCAGCCCGCGCTACGACAATGTGATCATCGACATCGGCGCCGGCATCGACACCACCCAGCTGATCCTCGCCTCGACCGGCGGCACCGTGCTCGTCGTCGCCACCGACGAGCCGACCTCGCTGACCGATGCCTATGCCTTCATCAAGGTCGCGGGCAAGCTGATGCCGCGACCGGACCTGCGCATCGTCGTGAACATGGCGAGTTCCAAGGCCGAGGGCGAGCGCACCTATGCGACCCTGAGGCGGGCCTGCGAGAGCTTCCTGAAGTTCAGCCCGCCGCTGGCCGGCATCATCCGCCGCGACAACAAGGTGAAGGACGCGATCCGTTACCAGACGCCGTTCCTCACCCGGCACCCCCATGCCGAGGCGGCGGGCGATGTCGAGGCGCTGGCGGCCGATCTGCAGAAGCCGCCTTCATGACCATCCCGATTACCGGCCCCGCCGCCCCCATCGGGGTCAGCCTCGGCAACAGCGACGAGCGCGCGTCCGCCGAGGCCCGGGGGCGGACCGGTGGCGAGACCGGACACCAGCCACCGGGTGGCCATGCTGTCCCCGCCCCCTCCTCCGCGGCCGCCTCCCCCCCCGCCATTCGCATCGCCGCCGAGTTGCTGCGTCTCGCCGCCGGCAGCCTGTTGCAGGCCGTGGTCGGCGGGCCGGACGAACAGGGCCGGCCCACGCTGGTCACCAACGCCGGCCTGTTCACCCCCGAAACGCCGATCCGCCTGCCCCCGCCCGGAACCCCGGTCAGCTTCGTCGTCGGGGATTCGGGCGAGCTTCTGTCGGCCGTGCTGCCCGGCTCTGGCCGGGGCCAGCCGGATCAGCCGGTCGAATTGCGCTTTCTCGGCGGACCGGCCCTGCCGGCGGACGACGGCGCCAGCCGGCCCCTGTATCAGGCGCTGCAGACCGCCGCCGATGGCAGCCGCCAGGCCCTGCTGGCGCTGCGTCTCGGCGTCACCACCAATCCGGCCGCCCTGGTGCTGGCCGCGACGGTGACCGGGCGCCGCCAGCTGTCCGACGGCAGCGTCACGCTGACGCTCGCGGCGGCCGATGGCAGCACCGTCACGATCGAGGATGCCCCGCCCGGCCTTGGCACCGGCGCCCGCCTGATGCTGGAAATCGC
>NZ_JBAQRT010000068.1:0-17527 GCF_049306435.1 Zavarzinia sp. | reverse complement strand
GGTCGCTTCCCGCACTACGCCAGCGGAGCCCGAGTCGACCGGGGGGGTTCGACGCTGGTCGCTGACGATGGCGCCGTCACGTATCTCGATGCGGCGGTCGGCGATTTCGGCGACCGCGGCGTCATGGGTGACGATGATGACGGTATGGCCCTGGCCATGCAGCTCGCGCAGGAGGCCGAGCATGGCCTGGCCGCTGTGGCTGTCGAGGGCGCCGGTCGGCTCGTCGGCCAGGATCACCTGACCGCCGTTCATCAGCGCGCGGGCGACGCTGACGCGCTGTTGCTGGCCGCCCGACAATTGGCCGGGGCGATGGGTCAGGCGGTCGGCGAGGCCAAGCCGCGTAAGCAGTTCGGCGGCCCGGCGATGACGCTCGCCGCGCGGCTCGCCGGCATAGACCGCCGGCACCTCGACATTGGCGACGGCATCGAGATCGGTCAGCAGATGATAGCGCTGAAAGATGAAGCCGAAATATTCCCGCCGCAGATGGGCGAGTTCGTCGGCATCGAGACTGGCGGTCTCGCGCCCGTTGACGCGGTAGGTCCCCGTGCTCGGCCGGTCGAGACAGCCGAGGATATTCATCAGGGTCGATTTGCCCGAGCCCGAGGCGCCGATGATGGCCAGCATCTCGCCCCGTTCGACCACGAGGTCAACATCATGGAGGACGGTGATGGGCTCGTCCCCGGCCGGGAAACTTCGCCCGATGCCCGAAAGTTGGAGAAGCGGCACGGCCATGATCAGAGACCCATCCGCGGCATACGCATCTGCATCGAGGTGCCGGCGGCGGAATCGCCCAGCACCACGGTCTCGCCGTCGGCGAGACCATCCTTCACCTCGACATCGGTCTCGTCCTCGATGCCGACATGGATCTTGCGCGGGCTGAGGTTGCCGGCGGCATCGACGACCTGAACCGTGTAGCCGCCATCCGCGTCGCGGGTGCCGAGGGCCGTGGTCGGGATGGTGACGGCGCCCTTGGCCGAGCCGAGCATGATCGAGACCTGGGCCGTCATGTCGATGCGCAGACGCCCGTCCGCGTTCGGCACGTCGAAGATGCCGTTGTAATAGATCGCGGTCGACGTCGTGCTGGACGACGACGAGGAAGACGAGACGCTGGTCGTATCGGAATTGATCGAGGTCGGCGCCGGCTCGATCATTCTGAGGTGGGCCTCATAGCGGTGATCGGCATCGCCGAGAATGGTGAAATAGACCGGCAGGTCGGGGCTGACCCTGATGATGTCGGCCTCGGAGATTTCGGCCTTTACCGTCATCGTGCCCAGCTGGGCGATCTTGACGATGGTCGGCGTGCTCTGGTTCGAATTGACGGTCTGGCCTTCCTCGACCACGACGGCGACCACCGTGCCGTCGATCGGCGCCTCGATCCGCGTGTAGCCGAGGTTCAGCCGGGCGGTGGAGACCTGGATGTCGGCCTGATCGATCTGGGCGTCGAGCGCCGCGATCTCGGCCCTGGTCGCGGCCAGGGTCGCCTCGGCCGTCTCGTAGTCCTCGCGCGCGGCAGAGGCGGCGGCCAGCATCTTCTTCTGGCGGGTGAAGGCCAGTTCCGCCTGTTTCAGCACGGCTTCCTTGGCCGTCCGCTGCGCCTTCACATTGGCGAGCTGGGCTTCGGCGTTCTTCAGGTCGTTTTCCTGGGTCTTGGAATCGATTTCGGCGATCAGGTCGCCAGCCTTCACCACGCTGCCGAAATCGACCTTCAGGGATTTGATCTGGCCCGAAACCTGGGCGCCGACACTGACCTGCTTGAAGGCTTCGAGGGTGCCGGTGGCGAGCACGACCTGCTCGATGTCCTTGCGCGCGGCGACGGCCGTCAGGTAGCGGGGCGCCTCGGTCTCGGCCGGATAGAGCCACAGCTTCGCCCCCCAGACCGCCGCGCCGGCCAACGCCACCAGGGCGACGATGCGAAGAATACGGGCAAGGCTCATGACGGGGCTCGCAGACACGAAAGTTCAGGCTGGGCAGTCTAGACCGCCAGCCGCCCGCCTTGGGTCAAGTCTTTGCCAGACAATCGTCAGGAAAGTGCAAAGACCCTTGCGGTCGCCAGCGTTCCCGTATCGTCTGCAGCCATGCGCAAGCAGACGGAAACGGGCCCGTGCACATCCTGCTGATCGACGACGACGCCGAACTGGCCGCCATGCTGACCGAATATCTCGGCGCGGAAGGCTTCGCCGCCACCGTCGCCCTGAATGGCGAGGCGGGACTGGAGGCGGCCCTGGCCGGCCATTACGATGCCGTCGTCCTCGATGTCATGATGCCCCGCCTCGGCGGTATCGAAGTGCTGCGCCGCCTGCGCGAGAAGAGCCGGGTGCCGGTCATCATGCTGACCGCCAAGGGTGACGATATCGAGCGCGTGATCGGCCTCGAGATGGGCGCCGACGATTATATCCCCAAACCCTGCTATCCGCGCGAACTGGTCGCCCGCCTGCGCGCCGTCCTGCGGCGCACCGGCGGCACCGCCCCGGCGGACGACACGCTGCGCCTCGACGCCCTGAGCCTGTCCCCCGGTCGTCACGAGGCGGCATGGAAGGGGCAGCCCCTGGACCTGACCGCTTCAGAATTCGCCCTCCTCGAAATGCTGCTGGCGGCCGGCGAGCGGGTCTCGACCAAGGACGAGTTGTCGGAAAAGGCGCTGGGCCGCAAGCGCCAGCCCTATGACCGCAGCGTCGATGTCCACATGAGCAACCTGCGCCAGAAACTGGCCGCCGCCGCGGGCGAGACCCTGCATATCGAGACCGTGCGCGGCATCGGTTACCGGCTGGGGCGGGGTGCGGCGTGACCCGGCGCCTGTTCTGGAAGATCCTGATCGGCTTCTGGATCACCTTCATCCTGATCATCGAGGGGGTCTGGCTGAGCTTCACGCTGCAGGACCTGCCCCCCCGCGAACACGACATGGAACAGGCGCGCCTTGTCGCCGAGACGCAACTGGCCGGCACCGTCTTCGCGCTGGAAGAAGGCGGGATCGCCGGGCTGGATGCGCTGCTGGCCGACTGGCCGGCGGAAGTCCGGAGCCGCTTCAGCCTCTGGGGGGCCGGGGCATCCCTGCCACCGGCGGAGAATGCCCTGACGCGGGAGGCGGTCGCCGCCGATGGCAGCCGCTGGACTCTGCGTTATGACGCGACGCCCGCGCCCCGCATCCGGCCCGGCCCGTTCGATGTGCCGCCGTCGCTGATCTTTCTCGGCATCATCGGCGGCCTTGTCTTCAGCGCGGGCCTCGCCTGGTATCTCACCTGGCCGATCATCCGCCTGCGCGGCGGTTTCGCGACGCTCGCGGGCGGCGATCTCGGCGTGCGGCTGGCGCCCCGCATGGGCCGGCGGCGCGACGAGATCGCGGATCTGGCGCGGGATTTCGACGCCATGGCCGAGCGGCTGGAGGCCCTGGTCAGCCAGCGCGACCAGTTGCTGAACGATGTCTCGCATGAATTGCGCTCGCCGCTGGCCCGGCTGCAGGTCTCGATCGGTCTCGCCCGCCAGAACCCCGAGCGGTTCGACGCCGTGCTGCACCGGATCGAGGACGAGGCGCGGCGTATCGACGCCATGGTCGGCGAATTGCTGAGCCTCGCCCGGGCGGAAGCCGGCACGCCGCCGGCCGACGATTATTTCGACCTGAACAGTCTGGTCCTCGCGGTGATCGGCGATGCCCGCTTCGAGGCGGAGCCGGCGCGGCTGACCATCGCCAGCAATCTCGACGATGGCCAGGTGGAAGACGTGGTGATCGCCGGCGATGCCGAACTGATGCGCCGGGCGCTGGAGAACATCCTGCGCAACGCGATCCGCCATGCCCCGGCCGGCAGCACCATCGCCGTCGATGTCGCGCCCCGGCCGGAGCGGGTCGTCATTACCGTCGCCGACCAGGGCAAGGGCATGGCCGAGGCCGATCTGGCCCATATGTTCGAGGCCTTCGTGCGCGGCGCCGGTGCCCATCAGGGCGGCTTCGGCCTCGGCCTCGCCATCGCGCGGCGGGCCGTGCTGTCCCACGGCGGCACCATCGAGGGCCGCAACCGGCCCGGCGGCGGCCTCGAGGTGCGGATCGAACTGCCGGTCAGCCCCACCTGACCCACCCGCCCATTCAGGGGGGACGCGCCCGCCCGTCCACGGCGACAATGCCGGGCACTGGCGCGACCAAGCGAACCAGGCAAGGCGGGGAGACACCATGGAAGCGGCAAAGAAAATCGGGCCGGGCAATGTGACATCGGCCCGCTACTGGCGGCTGGACCGCCGGCCCGAGGTCGAGATCGAGGACAGCTGCCTGTCGATGCAGACCATGCCCATCGCCCCCCTGGCCGAGGGCCAGGTGCTGATGCGGGCGATCTACCTCTCGCTCGACGCCACCAACCGGCTGTGGATGGAGGATATCGAGGGTATGTACATGCCCCCGGTGGCGCTGGGCACCCCCATGCTGGGCTTCCTGCTGGCCGAGGTGACGGAGAGCCGCAATCCCGCCTTCAAGCCCGGGCAACTGGCCATGGGCCTCGGTTTCTGGGCCGATTACATGGTGACGGACGGCGCGGGCTGGACCGCCCTCGACCGGCCGGCGGGCATTCCGTTGCCGCTCGCCTTCGGCGTTCTCGCCATCGCCGGGCCGACCGCCTGGTTCGGCCTTCTCGATGTCGGCCGGCCGAAGCCCGGCCAGACCGTGGTGGTCAGCGCCGCCGCCGGGGCCGCCGGCTCCTGCGCCGCGCAGATCGCGAAACTGAAGGGTTGCCGCGTCATCGGCATCGCCGGCGGCGCCGAGAAATGCGGCTGGCTGAAGGACGAGGCCGGGCTCGACGCCGTCATCGACTACAAGGCCGAGAATGTCGAACAGGCCCTGCGCCGCCTCGCCCCCGAGGGCATCCATGTGCTTTACGAGAATGTCGGCGGCGACATCCTCGACGCCAGCCTGAGCCATATGGCGCAGAATGGCACCGTCGTCGTCTGCGGCCTGATCTCGACCTATAACGGCGGCATCGGCGCGGCGGGACCGAAGATGTTCCACAATGTGATCATGAAGCGCCTGCGCATCGAGGGTTTCGTCGTCCTCGACTATTTCCATCGCTATGCGGAAGCCTGGGCCGAGCTGATTCCCTGGCTCCAGCAGGGCAAGCTGAAATTCCGCCTCGACATCGCGGAAGGACTGGACCACGCGGTCGACGCCCTGCGCTCGATGTATCACAGCGGCAATAGCGGCAAGCTGATGGTGCGGATCGGCGCCGAGCCCTGATCGGCGCAAGGCCCCGGCGGCAGGGCAGCGCCGCCGGGGCAACCCCTCACTTCACGACATGGACGTCATAGGTCACGCCGCCATGGCCGAGCCGTCCGACACCGATGGTGACCAGATTGTTCAGGTGTTGATACTTCGGGTGCCCGGTCTCGAACAACGGCTGGGTGCGGAAGTAATAGAGCGCGGGATCAAGCGCCTGGGCGTTGTCGAAATCCATCGCCTGGGCCAGCAATTCGGGCGGCACCACCAGCCGGCCGCCATAGGTCACATAGATCCGCGCGCCATCGTCGGTTTCCAGCCAGATGCGGACATCGATCGCCCCCGAGCCGTCGGCGCGCAGGCTCAGCCAATCGCCGCCGCCGGGCAGCACCTTGCCGCGAAAGCCCGGCCCCTCGAAGCTGCCGCCCGTGACATAGACCGTCAGCCTGTGGCCGGCCGGGGTCGGGCCGCCGTCGATCGCCGGCTGCAGATTGATATGGGTCGTGAACAGGAATTCGGTCTCTGGTGCCATGCGCGCCTCCCCTTGTTTTGCTGGACTGTCGGCCTTTCGGAAAGGGGCGACACCCCCCGTCCTCGGGGGGCGCCGGGCAGGCGAAACAGGCGAAGATGAAAGGGCCGGCAAACAAGGCACCACAAGCACAAAGGGAGAGAGACCATGACCGCCAACCCCCACCGCCTCGATGGCAAGGTCGCGTTGATCACCGGGGCGGCCCGCGGCCTGGGCGCCGAGACCGCGCGCGTCATGGGCGCGGCGGGTGCCACCATCATGGTGACCGATGTTCTGGAAGCCGAGGGCCGCGCCACCGTTGACGGGCTGAAGTCCGCCGGGATCACGGCCTTTTTCCGGCGCCATGACGTGACCCTGGAAGCCGACTGGAATGCAGCCGTCGACGCGACCATCGCCGAGGCCGGCGGCCTCGACATTCTGGTCAACAACGCCGGGATCGAGGTCGTGCACAGGATCGAGGACACGACGCCCGAGATTTTCGAGCGGGTGATGCGGGTGAACTCGACCGGCACCTTCCTTGGAATGCGCGCGGCCATCACCGCCATGAAGCCGGGCGGTCGCGCCGGCAGGGGCGGCGCCATCGTCAACCTGTCGTCGATCGCGGGCCTGCGCGGTTTTCCCGGCGTCACCGCCTATTGCGCCTCGAAGGGCGCGGTGCGGCTGATGACCAAGGCGGTCGCCATGGAATGCGCCGCCCTTGGTTACGGTATCAGGGTGAATTCGCTGCACCCCGGCCTGATCGCGACCGACATGGGCACGGCCCTGCTCGGCCATTTCGTCGCCGCCGGCCTCGGCCCGGACGAGACGACGGTCGCCGCCCAATTCGCCGCCCGCCAGCCGCTGGGCGAAGGCAGGCCGTCGGATATCGCCGAGGCCGCGCTCTATCTCGCCAGCGATGCCGCGCGCTGGGTCACCGGGGCCGAGCTTTCGGTCGATGGCGGCTTCGCCAACGGCTGATCCGGGTCACAGCACGCGGGCCCGCCGTGCCTGGCGCACGGCCTGGGTCCGCGTGTTGGCGCCCAGCTTGATGAAGATCTGTTTCACGTACCATTTCACCGTTTCCGGCGTGATGGTCAGGGCACCGGCGATTTCCTTGTTGGTCAGACCTTCCGCCATGCAGCCGAGGACTTCCCGCTCCCGCCCCGTCAGTTGCTGGTACAGCGTCTGGTCGGGCGGGGCTTCTTCCCGCGTCGCCAGCATATGGGCGGGCTGGACCCGCGCCGGCGGCTTGCCCGCGTCGGCGAAACTGACGACTTCGGCCCGGCGCTGACCCTGCGGCTCGCGGTTGCCGGTCAGAAGTTCGGCGATGAAGGCCTGTTTCGCCGCCGGCAGTTCCGTCAGGGCCGGGCTGGACGACAATCCCTTCAACAGGGGCTGGAGATAGAGCCGCTGATCCCGGAATACACGCAGGAAGCGGCGGGGCAGGGCCGAGGCCAGGGCCTGACGGAAGCTGGCGATGGCGCCGCCGTGATCGCCGGTCGCCCATTGCGCGGCGGCCAGCAGGATGAGGCCACCGATGGTATCGCCGAAGCGGCCCATGGTTTCCGCGTCGGCGACATAGGTTTCGAGATAGTCGAGGCTGCGGCGCGCCTCGCCCAGCATGATATCGGCCCGCGCCTCGCCGAGACGGATGATCTCGTTGGTCACGGTGGTCGCGGTGCGGCCATGGGCCGGGTCCTCCACCTGACGCAGACCCTCCAGCCGGTTCAGCAGGTGGCGGACCTGGCGCCAATCGTTGGATTGCAGCGCGAAATGCAGCCGCTGCACCACGCAGGCGGCGACGACCCGGGTGAAGTTCAGCCGATTGGTCACCGCCTCCAGCCGGTCCAGCCGCTCCATCGCCCGCTTCATGTCACCTTCGGCCGCGTGAAGGCGGACGAGGGAGATCGGCCCCCGCCACGAGAAAGTGGGCGGCGTGCGGGAACAGACGATATCGAAGCGCCCGGCCAGCAGTTTCTGCGCCGCCAGCGGATCGTCGAGATCATGAAGGAGGCCCGCGAGACAGGAGGCCGGCATGCTGGCGGGCACCGAACGGCGCCCGCCCGCTTCCTCGCCGAGGCGAAGCGCCTCCTCGTAAGACTCGATCGCCTTGTCGAAATCGCCGCGCTGTTCATGGACGGCGCCGGTGACGCAGCCGGCGTAGATCATGGTGAAGCGGCTGCGCTCGGGCGCGGTCCAGCTTTCGCCCATGACTTGCGCCTCGAGCGCGGCGTCATGTTCGCCCGCCAGCAGCTTGTTGTAGGTGACGACATTGGCGAGGGCGCCGATCTTGAACTGATCGTCGCGCGGGCCCTGCGCCAGCCATTGCTCGGCCTGGCGCAGCCCTTCGGCCGTGTGGTCGTTCAGCGTGAAGAACGCCGCCTTCAGGGCCTGCAGCTCCATCTCGACCTTCCTGTCCGGCACTTCGCGCCGGGCCAGCGCCGCCTCGACCTCGGCGATGGTTTCCATCGCCTCGTCCATGCGCATCGAAAGGGTCAGCGCCCAGGCGACATCGACCGACAGATCCAGCCTTTCCTCGAACAGGACCTTGGGCAGGCGTTCGTACCAGCTCATCAGGAGGAGGATCTGCGCCGTCTCGACGAGGCGCCGCGACTGCTGCGCGATCAGCTCCACCGCCCAGGCCGCGTTGCCTTCCTCGATCGCATGATGGATCGCCTCGGACACTTCCCCGCGCGAGGTGAACCAGCGCGCGGCGCGGCGATGCAAGCCGGTCAATTCCTCGGCCGGCAGAAGCTGGACCTCGCCCGCCAGGAATTCGCGGAGCAGAGGGTGCAGCCGGGCCCAGCCTTCCGTCCCTTCGAGGGGGATGATGAAGGGCACTTCCTCCACGAGGCGGCGGATGCGCGCGGCGGATTCCGTCGTCGCCAGCATTTCGTCGCACAGCGCGGGGCAGAAGCGCGAGACGACGGAGATCCGCACCAGCCAGCGGCGGTCCTCCTCGTCGATCGGGCGGAATACGGTCTCGCGGATGTAATCGGTGATTTCCTTGGTCTCGCCGCAGAAGGTCTCGACGAATTCCGAGACATTGCGCTTGCGCGCCAGCGACTGGCTGGCGAGACAGAGGCCGGCGACCCAGCCTTCCGTCGCCTGGTTCAGCGTGTCGATATCGGTGAGACGCAACAGGTCGTGGCCGCGCAGGCGAAAGAATTCGATCGCCTCGGCGATGTCGAAACGCATCTCGCCGATGCCGGTTTCCTGCACCCGGCCCTGCACCTTCAGCCGCGACAGGCCGAGCCATGTCGCCGGACGTCCCGCCAGCACGAAATGCAGGTTGGGCGGGGCGTAATGGAACAGGTCGTAGAGGATCGACAGGGCGGGCGCCGAGTTCAGCTCGTGCACGTCGTCGAGGAAGATATAGATATCGTCGCTGAGTTGCTGGACCTCGTTGACGATGAAGCCCGCGACCTGGAACGGCGCCAGATTGCCCGAGGCCGAGAGGAAGGATGTCGCCCCCTGGCGGTCGCCCTCGAAAGCCTGGTCGAGGGCGCCAAGCAGGTAGGAGAGGAATTGCGACGGCTCGTTGTCGTGCTCGTCGAGGCTGAGCCAGGCGATCTTGCCGCCATCCATCAGCAGGCGTTTGCGCCAGTCGGCCAGCAAGGTGGTCTTGCCGAAGCCGGCTGGCGCGCGCACCAGCGTCACCGTATGGGCCGGAAGATTCTCGAAGTAATCTTCCAGGTTTTTGCGACGCACAAGATTGGTCAACAAACTTGGCGGCAGAAATTTGGTTCTGACCAGCATCGTGGCACCAATCCGAAGTAGCTTCGGTTCTCGTTATTATTGCGCCCCGAACGGCATGGCATCCATTTGGTTGCCTTTTCGCCGGATTTTCCGGCTTTCCTCCCTACCGTTCGCCCCAGATTATGCAAGATGTGAGACTTGCTGCCATAGAACTTATTCCCAATTAGGCGACAGCCGTATCCTTCCGCAGATCGGCGAAGCCGATGTACCAGTCGAGGGCCGGCGGATTGGCCATGGCATCCCGGCTCGCCGCCTTCTCGGGCGCCCAGCCCATCAGGATCTTGCGCAAGGGCACCTCCAGCTTCTTGCCGGTCAGCGTATAGGGCACGTCCGGCACCTGATGGATCTCGTCCGGGACATGGCGCGGGCTGCAATCGAGACGGAGCTTGCCGTTGATCGCCTTCCGCATCGCTTCGTCCAGCACCCGGCCCGGCTTCAGTTTCACGAACAGCGGCATGTAGAAATTGCCGCCCGGCAGTTCGCAGCAGACGATGATGCTGTCGAGCACGCCGTCGACCTGTTCGACTGCGCGGTAGATCTCGGCCGTGCCGATGCGGACGCCGTAGCGGTTCAGGGTCGAGTCCGAGCGGCCATAGATGTAACAGCCGCCGCGCTCGTTGATCTTGATGAAATCGCCGTGACGCCAGACGCCCTCGAAGACCTCGAAATAGGATTCGCGGTAGCGCTTGTCGGCCTTGTCGTTCCAGAAATAGACCGGCATCGACGGGAAGGGAGAGGTTACCACGAGTTCGCCGACCTCGCCGGTCACTTCCCGTCCATCGTCGGTCCAGGCGCGGACATCCATGCCCAGCATCCGGGTCTGGATCTCGCCGGCATGGACCGGCAGGGTGGGCGAGGCGCCGACGAAGCCCGAGGCGATTTCGGTGCCGCCGCTCTGCGAGGTGACCCAGAGATCGCGTTTCACCTTGTCGTAGAACCAGGCGAAATTCTCCGGCGTCGCGGGCGAGCCGCCGAGCAGGATGGATTCGAGACGCGACAGGTCGAAATCCCGCCCCGGCTCGATGCCGTTCCGCTCCAGGATCTGGATATAGGTCGGGCTGGCGCCGAAGCAGGTGGCGCCCGTCTCCGCCGCCATCTGCCACAGGACATCCGGCCCGGGATGGACCGGGCTGCCGTCGTAAAGGACGACGGCCGAGCCCATGAGGAGACCGGCGAGGATGATGTTCCACATCACCCAGCCCGTCGTCGTATAGAAGAAGATGACGCCGCCCGGCTTCAGGTTCAGATGGAAATGGGCGAGTTTCATCATCTCCATCAGGGCGCCGACATGGCTGTGCACGATCGCCTTCGGGAGCCCGGTGGTGCCGGAGGAGAAGACGACCCACAGCGGATGATCATGGGCCACCCGCTCGTAGGAAAAGAGATGGCCGGGCACCGGCGAATGGTCCATCAGCTCGCGCCACAGCACGGCATCGGGCACCGGCGGCGCCTCCACCCCCGGCCGCAGATAGGGCAGCCAGACCACGGTCTTCAGCGAGGGCAGGGCGGCGATGATCGAACGGGTTTCTTCCAGACGGTCGAAATCCTTGCCGCCGAAGCGATAGCCGTCTGCCGCGAACAGGACCTTGGGCTCGATCTGCGAGAAGCGCTCGATCACCGTCTTCACGCCGAATTCGGGCGCCGCGCTGGACCACACCGCGCCGATCGCCACCGTCGCCAGCATGGCGACCGCGGTCTCGACGATATTGGGCATGTAGGACACCACCCGGTCGCCCGGCCCGACGCCGAGCGCGCGCAGCTGGGTCGCGAGGATGCGCACCTGGGCGCCGAGATCGCGGCGCGACAGGCTGGCCAGCGGGCGCGTTTCCGACAGGTGATAGAAGGCCGGCTCGTCCACATTGCCTTCATAGCGCAGCATGTGTTCGGCGAAATTGACCCGGGAGCCTTCGAACCAGCGCACCCCCGGCCCCATCGCCCGGCGATCGACCACCTGGCGATAGGGGGTGGAGGACTGAACCTCGAAGTAATCCCACAGGGCCGCCCAGAAGGCTTCGATCTCCGTCACCGACCAGCGCCACAGGGCGTCGTAATCGGCGAGGTTCAGGCCCCGCCGGTCGCGCAGCCAGGTCAGGAACTGGGTGACGTTGGAGCGCTCGACGAAGTCCTTCGTCGGGGTCCACAGGAGTTCGCCTTCCTTCACGGTTGTCACGTCTCGAAATCCTTTCAGGCCAGGGCCGCCAGACGGCCGAGCACGGCCTCCGGCTCGGCATCCGGCGGAATGCGCGCGTAGATGAATTGTCCGCCCTCGGTCGCCGGGACCTCGCCCCGCCAATAGGCCTGCGGCAGCTGAAGGCCGGTGGCGGGGCCGCCAGGCGCGATGACGAAATCGACGGCGGCCAGCTCGGCCCCGTCGTCGAGGCGGAGGCCGACATCCCAGCGATAGTGACCGGCGATGTTCAGCACCGCCTGACAGGCGGCCAGATCCTCGTCACCCGCGACGACACCCGGCGCTTCCTCCATCAGGAGGACGTCGATCCCGGTATCGCCGAAGGCACGCAGGAAATCGGCCATATACATGGCGGCGCTATCGACATCGTCGAGCGTCACCTCGTCGTCGCCGGAAAACCCCGCCTTCCCGGCGGCATAGAGGATGAAGGCCCGGGGGCTGGGCACCACGAAGGCCAGCGGCTGACCGCCATAGGTCAGCCGCAGCCCTTCGAGCAGGGCGCGGATGTGAGCCCGCAGGTCCTCATCCGCCAGCAGCACCTTCAGGGGATAGAGCAGGCGCCTGCGCCCCGCCATCGCCGACACCAGGTCGCCATGCCCCGCCAGCCAGAAGTCGAGCAGCGGCACGAGGGGCAGGGCCGCCACGTCGGGCCGCAGCAGGCCTTGCGCCTTGCGGTGCCAGTCGATGAAGCGGGCGACATCCCCGAAGGGAATGCCGCCGGCCGCGAGCAGGCGTCCGCAATAATCGGTGTGGTCGAGCCAGCGCGGCCGCCTTCCGCCCCGCATCAGGAGATCGCGAAACGCCCCCATGCCCTCAGCCCTCGAGCTCGGCGACGCGGGCTTCCAGCGCCGCGATGCGCAGCTCGCGCGGGTCGGGCATGAACACCGGCTGGATGGCGCCCGCGTCCATCACCTGCCGGGTCTTGCCGCTGCCGGCGATGATGCGGCCGGTATCACCCCACGAGCCGAAGTAGGGCAGGTCTTCGGCCGGGGCCTCGGTCACCCAGTCGCGGACGAATTCGGCGTAAGGCTTGCCCCGAGCCTTGCGGGCCGCCCGCTCGGCATCCCGCGCCGCCCTCGTGCCCGCCGCGTCGACGATCAGGGTGCGCCTGTCGTAGACGACATGATAGATATCGCGGGCGCTTTCGTGACTGATCAGGTCCTCGCTCAGGTCCTTCATCACCGCCGCCGGATCGCGCTCCAGGACGTCGCCGTAACCGCCGCCGGCGCCCTGGCAGATCATGTAGATCTCGCCTTCCTGCACCATCTCGAAGGTCATGCCGGCATCCGCCGTGACATAACGCCCGCTCTCGATCGGCCGCTCGTTCATCAGCTCGACGATGTCATAGGGGAAGCGGGCGGCATTGCCCTTTTCCTTGAACCAGTCGAAGACATTGGCGTCCTTCACCTTGGCGATCGGATAGGCCGGGCAGCTGTAACCGCCGAAGAGCCCGGGGGCCGAGCAGAACCACGAGCCGGACTGGCCGGTCATGAAGCCCCACATCGAGGTGCCGCGCGCCGTCACCATCTGTTCGTAGCCGAGGCCGCCGCGATATTTGCCCCAGCCCACCCGGTCGGTCGCCAGATGCTGGGCGATCAGCCGGACCATGGGCAGCTCTTCTTCCGCCAGTTCGTATTCGCCGGTGTCGCACATGAAGCCGAACAGCGGCGAGACGCCGTGCTCGCCATCCCGGTTCTCGCGCGCGCCCTGGCCGTTGCCGTTGATGTCGGCGCAGAAATTGCCCGTCACTTCCATGTGCTGGGTCAGGCCGCCGTAAACGAAAGTGGCGGGCTGGTTGTATTGCGCGGCGAGGGTCACGGTCGCCCGCGCCTTGGCGCCATCCGGTAGGCCATAGATGAACTTCGGGAAGGACACCGTCGCCACGGTGATCGTCCTGAACATGGGCAGCAGGCTCATGGCGCAGGGCGCGTCATTGTTGGCGTCGAGCAGGGAATTGGCGTCCGACTCGAAATCGAAGGCGGCCAGAACGCCCTGGTTATGCGGCAGGTCCGGCCAGATGTTCTGCAGGACGCCCGTGAGGAAGCAGACCTTGGTCGAGCCCATGACGGCATTGACCGAACGGTTGGACAGCTGGGGCGAGGTGCCCCGGAAGTCCATGGTCATGCGGTCGCCCTTCACCCGCGCGGCGCAGGCGACCTTGAGGAGGGCCGGCTCGCGCAGGGTCGAGTCGATCCAGGTGTTGAAGCGCACCGTTCCATCCGGCAATTCGGCGATGCGGCGATGCACCTCGGCTTCGGTATCTTCCAGATTACGGCGAAGATAGGCGACCAGCGCGTCCTTGCCAAATTCCGCGATCACCGCGCGCACCCGATCCATCAGCCGCAGGCAGGCGTGCAGCTTCACCTTCAGGTCCTCGAACTGCAACTTCGGATCGCGCACCGAATTCTGCAGGAAGGTGAGGATGTCGCGCTTGACCTGGAAATCCTCGACGATGCGGAAGGGGCTCATCTTCAGCCCTTCGTCGAAGCGGGATTCCGCCTTGGCCGGCATTCCGCCCGGCTCGATCGCGCCGTTCTCGCCCTCGTGGATGGTCGAGGAGACCCAGCATACCAGCTCGCCCTCGTGGAACACGGGCATCATCATCGACTGGTCGGTGTTGTGGATGCCGCCGTAACGCGAGTCGTTATGGATGAAGCCATCGCCGTGGCGGACGCCGACCGTGGGATCGTGGGTCCAGTATTTGTTCACGAACTTGATCGGATACTGGCAGACGCCGGCGAAGGTGACGATGCCGGCGGGCGAGATTTCCGACAGGTCGCCGCTCGCCGAGAAGATGGCGGTGACGAGATCGCCCCATTTGGCGCCGGGGGCGGCGCCCATCTGTTCGACCATGCGGAAACTCTCGGACAGGGCCGAGATGACGCGGCCACGCACCTGGTTCAGGAGGTGCGGGTCGTCGTGCTTCTTCATCGCCGCGTCCTCGGCGGCGGTGCGCGGCTCCAGCTTGTGGTTGCGCATGATCGCGGGGTCGGGGCCGTAGAAGAGCTGATGCTCGTCGACGAAATCCTGCAGCAGCTTGCGTTCGCCGACGCTGAGGGTGGCAATCCCGGGCATGACGTTCATGGTTGCACTCCTTATTCGTCAGGCGTCGATGCGGGTGAACCAGGCCGCGCCCTGGGCCGCGGCCTCGAAGCGCCAGCCGGGTTCGACCAGATAGGTGGTGTGACTGGTGGTGATCACCGCCGGGCCGTCGATGACGACGCCGTGTTCGAGGGCGGCGGCGTCATAGACCGCCGTCTCGACGGCGCCGTCGTGATCGATGAAGTGACACTTGCGGCTACCCACCGGGGCCGGGGCGGGCACGCGCTTCTGGCCCGGGTGGATGTCGGAGAAGTCGACCGCGTCAAGCTCGACGAAGGAACAGACGCGGATCGTGTTGATGCGCACGCCCGCTTCCGCCGCCTGGCTGCCCTCGCCGAAGCGATCGCCGTAGGAGGTGTGGAACTGATTGATCAGTTTCACCACGTCGGCCAGGGTCTCCAGCCGGGTCATGTCGGTGACCACGGTGGTCTGGACCCGCTGGTTGCCGTAACGCATGTCGAGTTCGAGGCGATAGCCGATCTTTTCGACCGGCATTCCCTGGCGCAGCAGGTCCTCGCGGCCCCGGCGCTCCAGCTCCTCGACCATCGCGTTGAATTTCGCGAAATCGGTGAAGAGCTGCTTCGTCATGCTGTCGAACAGCACGGTGAAGGTCGACATTTCGTGGATATGCAGCTGGGACAGGTTGCCCGCGCCGCAGGCCGAGAAGACCGAGGCGAAGGGCGGCGCCAGGATGCGCCCGATGCCGAGACCCCGCGCGATGCCGCAGGCATGAAGCGGGCCGTTGCCGCCATAGGTCAGCAGGGTGAATTCGCTCGGCTCGTAACCGAAGGTGCGAAGTTCCGTCGCGACGCCATTCGCCATGTCGAGGTCGACGGTACGCTTGATCAGCTTGGCCGCCTCGATCAGATCGAGATCCATCGGGTCGCACAGCTGGTCCTCGATCACCTGACGGGCGCGGCGGGGATTCAACTTGATGTAACCGTTGGCATAATTGGCCGGATCGAGATAGCCGAGCAGCAGGTCGGCGTCGGTCACCGTCGGCTTCATGCCGCCGCGGTCGTAGCAGGCGGGGCCGGGGTCGGAACCGGCGCTGGTCGGCCCGCATTGAACGGTGTTGTACATGCGATTGTGCTGGGCGATGGAGCCGCCGCCGGAGCCGAGCGTCGCCAGATGGACCATGGGCACGGAGACCAGCCAGCGCTCGATCGTCGGCTGAAAGTCGTAGAATTTCACCCCGCCGTCGACGACGAGGCCGATGTCATAGGAGGTGCCGCCCATGTCGGTGGCGACGACATTGCCGAGCTTGGCGCATTTCGCCAGATGTTCGGCGGCTGCGATGCCCGAGACCGGGCCGGAATGCACGGTCTGCAGCGCGTCGGTCGAATTCAGCTGCGCCATGCCGCCCGAATTATGCACGACCAGCATCGGCTTGACGTAACCCGAGGCGCGCAGGTTGCGCTCGAGCGAGGACAGGCCGAAATACATCACCTTGTGCAGGAAAGCGTCCATGATCGTCGACATGGAGCGGACATATTCGCCCTTGCGCCCCGCGACCTGATGCGACAGCAGCAGCGGCACGGCGCCCAGCATGTGTTCGGGATAATCCTCGACGAAGATGTCCTGGACGCGCAGCTCGTGCACCGGATTGACCACGGAATTGGTGAAGGCGACCACCAGGGCTTCCGCGCCGGCATCGACGAGGTCGCGGATCTGGCGGCGCAGATCGTCCTCGTCCAGCTCGATCAGCACTTCGCCCTTGTAATCGATGCGCTCGCGCACGATGCGGATCATCTCGATCGGCACGATCGGCTCGGGCCGCCGCGCGTTCGGAATGTCCTGCTGTTCCTCCATGGAGAGGCCTTCGCCATAGCCCCGGCCCCGGGCCAGCGGCACGGTCGACTTGAAGCCCGCCGTGGTGATGAGGCCGATGCGGGGCCCACGCCGCTCGATCAGGGCATTGGTGCCGAGGGTGGTGGCGTAGCGGACCGAATCCACCTCGGCCAGCATCTGCTCGCGCGAGGTGCCGACTTCGCGGCAGGCGTAATCCAGCGCCTCGTTGAAGCCGAGGGCGAGATTATGCTTGGTGGTCAGGGCCTTGGATTGGACGTAGCGGTCACCCCAGATGACGAAGCAATCGGTGAAGGTGCCGCCGATATCGACAGAAACGCGCTTCATCTGGTTCAGCCCTTCGCCGCTTCGTGATCGTGGTGGTGATGATGATGGTGGTGACCCTCGGGCCGGGGCAGGTCCTTGCCCGGGGTACGTTCGATGACGGGCTTGCGGCCCGCCCATTGCGCCTTGAGGGCGTCGATGTCGAATTCGATGTCATGGGTGGGCGGATGGCCCGGCACGGTATATTCGGTCTCGACCAGCGTGCCGCAGGACGGGCAGTAATATTCGAGAATGCGGCACCAGCGCGGGTTGGGCGCGAAGGTGAAGCCGTAACGCTTCGGGTCCAGCATCGGCTTGTGGATCTCGGACGGCTCGCGGTCGTGGATCAGAAGGCCGGTCTTGTAATTCTCGCGCGCGCCGGCGATCTCGTGATCGCAGCGGCGGCATTCCCATTTCTCGGCCGCGAGGTCGAGGCGAAGATATTCGGTAACGAGGACTTTCACGTAACGTCTCCTCAGTGGTCGCGGGCGAGCAGGGTGTCGCGGTTGGAGTTCACGCTGAACCGCCAGCCCCGGCCGATGCGGGCCGTGAAGAAGGCTTCTTCGAGAATGCAGGGACCGGCCGCCGTCGCGCCCGCCGGCTGGTCTTCCAGCCGGTGCACGGCAAGGCTGACCTCGCCTTCGCCCGGCACCGTCAGGCGGCGCTGGCC
>NZ_JBAQRT010000067.1:0-15340 GCF_049306435.1 Zavarzinia sp. | reverse complement strand
GTGATCTGGGGCTCGGACTATCCGCATCCCGAAGGCTGCTGGCCGAAGACGGCGGAGAAGATGCTGGTCTCCCTCGGCGGCCTGCCGGAAAGCGATCTGGAACAGATCTTCTGGAAGTCGGCGGCGGCGGTTTATGACCTCGACCTGCCGGCGCTCAACAAGATCGCCGCCAAGATCGGACCCAGGAAGAACTGGCTCGCCACCGCCCAGGCCGCGGAGTAACACTCATGATCTCGGTCGAACGTTTCCCGATGGACATTCCCTACGGCTGGTTCTTCGTCGCCTATTCCGACGAGTTGCAGGCCGGCGACGTGAAGACGGTCCAGTATTTCGGCGAGGAACTGGTGCTGTTCCGCACCCTGTCCGGCAAGGCCGGCCTGCTCGAGGCTTACTGCGCCCATCTGGGCGCGCATCTCGGCCATGGCGGCAAGGTCGATCAGGACGGCATTCGCTGCCCGTTCCACGCCTGGGCCTATAATACCGAAGGCTGGGCGACCGACGTTCCCTATGCCAAGAAGATGCCGCCGATCCTCGGCCGCCGGCCCTGCATGAAGGCCTATCCGATCGTCGAGAAGAACAACGTCGTCTGGGCCTGGTATCACCCGGAAAAGGCCGAGCCCTTCTTCGACGTGATCGAGCACGAGGAAATCGGCCAGATCGCCGACGAACAGTGGGAAGAACTCGACCGCTATCACTGGACCATCCTGTCCAACCCGCAGGAAATCGCGGAAAACGGCGTCGACATCGCCCATTTCCGCTATGTCCACGGCATGGACGACGTGCCGGAAGGCAAGACCAGCTACGACGGCCACCTGCGGCGTTCCATCGCCGAGGGCCAGCGCACGCTGCCCATGCCCGACGGCGAGATGAAGACCTTCCCGACCCGGGTCGAGACGGTGCAGAACGGCGCGGGCCAGAAATACACCCGCATCACCGGCATCACCGACACGCTGCTGATGGTCCTGGCGACACCGGTGACGAAGGACAAGTGCGAACTGCGCTTCGCCTTCACCCACCGCAAGTTCGACAAGGAAAGCATGGAATACAACATCGCCCGCATGGCGATCGCGCTGGTGATCGGCCAGACCGGGGTCGAGGGCGATATTCCGATCTGGAACCACAAGATCCACCGCAAGAACCCGATCCTGTGCGACGGCGACGGCCCGATCATGCAGTTCCGGGAATATTTCGAGCAATTCTACGTCCCCGCCGAGCAGCGCGCGGCGGCGGAGTAACCACAAGCGTAATCGAATGACAGACCGGGGCGCCTCACCGCCCCGGAACGCCCGGGCTTTGCCCGCAACGAGGGGAAACGAAATGGCCAAGGTACGTTATGTGAAGGACCTGTCGAAGACGGGCTCCACCGGTGGGATCGGTTCGGCGTCGATGCGGACCTCGGTCCGCACCTTCCGTGCGATCTACGAGACCGAGCCCGAGATCGCCGCCGCCGTGCTGCCGCGGCCGCTGGTGCTGACCGAGCCGAAGATCTTCGTGCAGTTCGCCCATGTCATCATGCATCTGTCGGAAACCAACACGATCACCATCGGCGCCGCCACCGTCGGCGTCGCCTGCGAAGCCGAAGGCGTGAAGGGCTGGTACGTCCTGTCGATGCCGATGGAAGGCGATTTCGTCTGCATCACCGGCCGCGAAGTCTTCGGCGAGCCGAAGAAGATCGCCGCCGTCGATTTCGACGTTACCGGCGACAAGATCAAGGTCGCGGTGAAGCGCAACGGCATCAAGTTCATCGAGATGGAAGGCACCATCGGCGAGTCGACCGGCCCCGCCGAATTCACCGAGAATTTCTTCTGCTACAAGGGCATGCCTTCGATCACCCGTCGCGGCGGCTTCGACGGCCCGGTGTTCCTGACCCAGCTCGACTGGGAACGCAAATACACCGACATGAAGAAGATCACAGGCGCCAGCATCACCCTGAACGAGAGCCCCTTCGATCCGATCGCCGACGTGCCGGTGAAGAAGATCCTCGAGGCTTACTATTGCGAGGGCGGCTCGGTCACCTCGGGCAAGATCCTGCGCGAAGTGCCGAGCGAATGGCTCGACGCCTTCTGGCATCAGCGTTTCGACGAGCCGGGCATCCAGGGCATCGAGGTGCCGCTCGAATCTGAGAAGAAGGTGGCCAATGCTTGATCTCGCCGGCAAGACCGCCGTCGTCACCGGCGGCGCCTCGGGCGTCGGCCTTGCTCTCACGCGCAGCCTCGCGCGCGAGGGGCTGAAGCTCGTCATCGCCGATATCGACCAGGAAGCCCTCGACCGCACCACCGCCGAGTTGAAGGCGGGCGGCACCGAGGCGATCGGCGTGAAGACCGACGTCACCAAGGAAGAGTCGGTCAATGCTCTCGCCGATGCCGCCTATGCGGCGTTCGGCAAGGTGCATTTCCTCTTCAACAATGCGGGTGTCGGCCTCGGCGAGGCGCAGCGCAAGATGTGGGAAATGCCGATGAAGGACTGGAACTGGGGCTTCGCCGTCAATGTGACCGGTGTCGTCCACGGTATCCGCGCCTTCGTGCCGCGCATGATCGAAGGTGGGGAAGAGGGGCTGATCTGCAATACCTCCTCCTTCAACGGCGGTCTGTTCCCGCTGCCCAACACGCCGATCTACGCGGCGACCAAGGCGGCGGTCACCTCGATCTCGGAAACCCTGCACTGGCAGCTCCAGATCGCGAAGACCAGGCTGCGGGCGGCGGTGCTGTTCCCCGGTCCCCATGTCGTCAACACGCGGATCATGGACAGCAACCGCAATCGTCCGTCCGAATTCTCTGACGGCAAGGACACGGGCGCGGCCGCCTACAAGACCATGCGCGACCTCGTGTCGGCGACCGGCCTCAAGCTGCAGTTGACCGAGCCCGAGGAAGTGGCCGATTTCGTCGTCGACAGCGTGAAGGCCGACCGTTTCTGGATGTTCCCGGAAGCCGAGGCGCAGAATACGATGCTGCGCGCCCGGGTCGAGAACATCATCGCCCGGGGCGAATTGCCACTGCCTGCTCTGGGAATCTAAATGGCTGAAACAGCAAAATTCGCCGGCCCTCGCGACCTCATCGGTCGCGAGGGTTCGGCCCTCGGGACCAGCGACTGGCTCCTGATCGAACAGGAGCGGGTGAACCTCTTCGCCGACGCGACCAATGATCACCAGTGGATCCATGTCGATGTCGAAAAAGCGAAGACTGGACCCTTCGGCGCGACCATCGCCCATGGTTATCTGACGCTGTCGCTGATCGCCGGCTTCCTGCCGCAGATCGTCGATGTCGGCGTGTTCAAGATGGGCGTCAACATCGGCTGCGACAAGATCCGCTTCCTCGCCCCCGTCAAGGTGGGCAGCCGCATCCGCGGCAAGGGCGAGCTGGTCAAGGTGCAGGAAACGCCGGACGGCGGCATCCAGGTCACCATCCGCGTCACCATCGAGATCGAGGGCGGAGACAAGCCGGCCTGCATCGCCGACACGGTCAGCCGCTTCTATCCGTGATCCGATCGTCGTCCCGGCGAAGGCCGGGACCTCGCGACGAATTGAGCCTTGTCGGAGAGAGATCCCGGCCTTCGCCGGGATGACGCCCGAAAAGACACGATCAGAACAAGAAAGAGGGAGAAAACCATGCGCGAGGCCGTTATCGTCTCGACTGCCCGCACCCCGATCGGCAAGGCCTTTCGCGGTGCCTTCAACGATACCGAAGCCCCGGCCCTCTCGGGCCATGTGGTCGCTGAGGCGGTGCGCCGCGCCGGTGTCGATCCCGCCCGGATCGAGGACTGCATCATGGGCTGCGCCGGCCAGCAGGGCACCCAGGGCTATAATATCGGCCGCCTGACCGCCGCCGCTGCCGGCCTGCCCGAGACGGTGGCCGGCATGTCCGTCGACCGCATGTGCGCCTCCGGCATGATGGCGATCGCGACCGCGGCCAAGCAGATCATCGACGACGGCATGGAGATGGCGGTCGGCGGCGGCGTCGAATCCATCAGCCTGGTGCAGAACCAGCACAAGAATGGCTTCCGCGCCCGTTCCGAAGCGGTGATCGCGCAGAGCCCGCATATGTATATGCCGATGATCGAGACCGCCGAGGTGGTGGCGAAGCGTTACGGCATCAGCCGCGAGGCGCAGGACGAATTCTCCTTCATCAGCCAGCAGCGGGTCGAGGCCGGCCGCGTCGCCGGCCGCTTCGACGCCGAGATCGCGCCCCTGAAGACCCGCATGGCCATCGTCGACAAGGAGACGAAGGAGACGAGCTACAAGGACGTCACCCTCGCCTTCGACGAAGGTCCGCGCGCCGATACGACGCGCGAGGGCCTGGCCGCGCTGAAGCCCGTCCACAAGGGCGGCACGCTGGTCGAGACGGGCGCCTTCATCACCGCCGGCAATGCCTCGCAGCTCTCCGACGGTGCCTCGGCTTCCGTCCTCGTCGAGGCGAAACTGGCCGAGACCCTGGGCCTCAAGCCACTCGGCGCCTATCGCGGCATGGCGGTCGCCGGCTGCGCGCCCGAGGAAATGGGCATCGGCCCCGTCTTCGCGGTGCCGAAGCTGCTGCAGCGCCACGGCCTGAAGGTCGACGACATCGGCCTGTGGGAATTGAACGAAGCCTTCGCCGTCCAGGCGATCTACTGCCGCGACCGGCTGGGCATCCCGCATGAGCGCCTGAATGTCGACGGCGGCGCCATCGCCGTTGGCCACCCTTACGGCATGTCCGGTGCCCGCCTCGTCGGCCATGCCCTGATCGAGGGCAAGCGCCGGGGCGTCAGATATGTCGTCGTCACCATGTGCGTGGGCGGCGGCATGGGCGCCGCCGGCCTGTTCGAGGTTTACTGAGCCATCGCCCCCCGGTGGACATCCGGGGGGATGCTGGCGGGCTGTCATCGTCCTGAAATCAGGCTAGTTTAGCACTTCCCGTCGTGCTTCAGGAGCAGCCCATGTCCAGCGTCCCCTTCAGCCACCTCAAGGCCGTCGTTTTCGACTGGGCGGGGACGATCGTCGATTTCGGCTCCCGCGCCCCGATGGGCGCCTTCGTCGAGGCTTATGAGCGACTGGGCGTCGCCATCTCGATCGCCGAGGCGCGGGGACCGATGGGCCTGCCCAAGCGCGCCCATATCGCCGCCCTGATGGCCGATCCCGCCATCGCCGCGCGTTGGCGGGCGGCTCACGGCCATCCGCCGGGCGAGGCCGATATCGACAAGGTCTATGAGGTTTTCGTGCCGCTGAACGAGGCGGTGGTGACCGATTATGCCGATCTGATCCCGGGGGCGCTGGCGACGGTCGAGGCCTGCCGGGCGCGGGGGCTGAAGATCGGCTCCACCACCGGCTATGTCCGCTCGATCATGGAGCGGCTGGTGCCGGTCGCCGCGGCTGCCGGTTACCGGCCCGACAATCTCGTCTGCGCCGGCGATCTGGCCGATGGCCGGCCCGGCCCCCTGATGATGTATCGGACCTTCGCCGATCTCGGCGTCCATCCGCCCTCGGCCGTCGTCAAGATCGACGATACCGAACCCGGCATTCTCGAAGGCAAGGCGGCCGGCACCTGGACCGTCGGCCTGTCGGTCTCGGGTAATATGGTCGGCCTGTCGCTGGCCGAATGGCAGGCCCTGCCGGAATCGGAACAGGCGGCGCGGCGGGCCGTGGCGGCGGCCAGGCACAAGGCGCTGGGTGCCGATTATGTCATCGATTCGGTGGCCGACCTGATGCCCGTCCTCGACGCGATCGAGGCCAGGCTGGCGAAGGGCGAAGGCCCGGCGGCCTGACCCTCAGGCCGCGATCCCGTTCAGGATCGTATCGATCGACTGGCTCAGCAATTGCTCGAACGGCGTCCACTTGAAGTCGCCATGGGTGATCATCAGGGACACGAGGCCGTGGCCCGTCGCCCAGACCACCTCGGCGATGGCCGCCGGATCGCCCGACTTCAGGTGGCCTGAAGCGATCAGGCGAGCGATTTCGCCTTCCAGCATCCCGAAAGCCTGGGTCCCGAAGCCCAGGTCTTCCGGCGGCGCGTCATCATGGGGCCGGTGGCCGGCGGGCAGGCGGCTTCGGACCAGGCTGGCCAGCGGAGTCATGAACACCAGCCGGTAGACATCCCGGTTGGCGAGGCCGAAACGGACATAGCCTTCGAGCTGCCGGCGCAGGCGGGCGAAGGGCTCGTCCTCGTCGGGCACCATGCCGATCGCCGCTTCATTGGCTTCGATCAGGCCGCGGAAGAAGGCCTGGCAGACCGTCAGCAGCAGGGCTTCCTTGTCGGCGAAGTGATGGTAGATCAGCGTCGGCGTCACGCCCGCCAGGCTGGCGATGCGGCGCATCGAGGTTTTCTCCACGCCTTCCTCGATGAACAGTTTTCGGGCTGCGGCCAAGATCTGGCTGCGCCGTTCCTCGGCCGCGAGGCGCCGACGGACAGGGGGCACGGGCGTGTCATTCATCGTGACTTGACCCTAAGCGGAATCGCGCTAATTTAACACCGTAAACTTAACGCCGTTAAGCGGAGCTGGTCATGCGCCCCTTCCTGTCCCTCATCGCGGCCTTCGCGCTCGCCGGCCTCGCCACGCCGGGGCTGGCTGCGGAGGACGCGGCCAAGGAACAGCCGGCGCGGCCGGTCGCCGCCACGGCCGCCGTGCTGGCGCTCGACGCCAGCGACATAAGGTCGTCGGGCCTCGTCGCCTACAAGCGGGAAGTGGTGCTGTCGTTCAAGATCGGCGGCATCATCCAGGGATTTTCGGTCGATGTCGGCGATATGGTGACGCAGGGGCAGTCCCTGGCCATTCTCGACACCAGCGAGATTGACGCGCAGTGGCGCGAGGTCGTCGCCAATGTCGAGAAAGCCCGGCGCGATGTTCAGCGGGTGGCCCCGCTGGTCGGGCAGGGCTTCGCCGCCCAGGCGCGGCTGGACGATGCCCGGACGGCGCTGGCCATGGCCGAGGCCAATCGCGATTCCGTCGCCTTCAACCGCGGCCTTGCCGAAATCAAGGCGCCGGCCGATGGCGTCATCCTGGCGCGCGAGGTTGAAAGCGGCCAGATCGTGCCGGCCGGCCTGACCGTGCTGACCCTCGGCGATATCGGCTCGGGCCGGGTGGTGAAGGTCGGCATCGCCGACCGCGACGTGGTGAAGATCGCCCTGGGCGATGGCGCCAGCGTTCGCCTGCCGGGAATCGGGGCGCCGACCACGGCCCATGTCTCGCGCATCGCGCCCAAGGGCGACATGCGCACCGGCGCCTTCATGGTCGAGCTGTCGCTCGACGACACCTCGCTGCAGCTGCCGTCCGGCCTTGTCGCCGACGTCGCGATCCGGCCCCGCTCGGCCGCCGAGAGCCGGGTCGTGATGATCCCCGCTTCGGCCATTCTCGAAGGCTTCGGCGCCGAGGGCAGCGTCTTCGTCATCGACCCCGCGACCTCCCGCGTTGCCCGCCGCCGCGTCGCCTTCGGTCCCCTGTCGGGCGAGAATGTCCAGATCCGCGACGGTCTCCAGCCGGGCGAGAAAGTGGTTTCGGCCGGGGCCGGCTACCTGCGCGACGGCGACGAGGTTCGGGTCACGGATCTGGTCGCCCTGCGCGACAACGCCGGCAAATCGGCACAATAGGCAGGAGCGGGGACGATGGGGGGTATCGGCGGCTTTGCCGTTCGCCAGTGGCAATTCACCCTGGTGGTCTTCGCCATGCTGGCGGCCATGGGCGTTTCCGCGCTGCTGTCCATTCCACGGGCGGAAGATCCCAATTTCCCGACGCCGATCGTCTCGGTGGTCGCGGTCCTGCCGGGGGCCGATCCCCTCGACATGGAAAAACTGGTGACCGACCCGATCGAGGACGCGGTTTCCGCCCTCGACGATATCGACAAGATCGAATCGAAATCGCGCGACGGCGTCGCCAATGTCACCGTTCACTTCGAATGGAGCTCGGACACCGAGCGGAAATACGACCAGGTGGTGCGCGAGATCAACGCGATCCGCGCCACCCTGCCTGACGGTCTCGTTCGTCTCGACATCAAGAAGATCGAGACCAGCATGACCAATTTCGTGCAGGTCGCCCTGGTCTCCGACACGGCGCCCGCGCGCGAGCTGGAAGAGCGGGCGCGGGTGCTGAAGGACATGCTCGACCGGGTCGACGGCGTGCGCGAGACGGAGGTCTGGGGCGAGCCGCGAACCGAAGTGCGCGTCGCCCTCGACCTCGGCCGGCTGTCCGCCCTCGGCCTGCCCGCTTCCGCCGTCGCCGATGCCCTGAAGGCGGAAGGGGCGAGCGTGCCGATCGGCTCCATCCATGCCGGCGCCCGGCGCTTCAACGTGAAGGCGACCGGCGATTTCAAGGCGCTGGAAGATGTCGCCAACACGGTGATCACCTCGCACGCCGGCACCATCGTCAAGGTCTCGGACGTCGCCGAAGTCTCGTGGTCGGCGGATGAGCCGACCCATATCACCCGCTTCAATGGCCATCCGGCGGTCTTCGTCACCGCCAACCAGAAGGACGGCCAGAACATCTTCGAGATGCGGGACGGCATCTATGCCCTGCTCGACCAGTTCGAGACGGAACTGCCGCCCAATATCACGATGGAGCGTGGTTTCGATCAGTCGGTTTCGGTCACCCATCGCTTGTCCAGCCTGTTCCGCGATTTCGCCATCGCCCTCGGCCTCGTGCTGATCACCCTGCTGCCGCTCGGCTTTCGCGCCTCGATCGTCGTCATGCTGTCGATCCCGCTGTCGCTGGCGATCGGCGTCTCGATCCTGAAGATGACGGGCTTCTCGCTCAACCAGCTCTCGATCGCCGGTTTCGTGCTGGCGCTCGGCCTGCTGGTCGATGATTCCATCGTCGTCACCGAGAATATCGCCCGCCACCTGCGCGAAGGCATGGACCGGACCAAGGCCGCCATCGCCGGCACGTCGCAGATCGCGGTCGCCGTCCTCGGCTGTACCGCGACGCTGATGCTGGCCTTCGTGCCCCTGCTGTTCCTGCCGGAAGGCGCGGGCAAGTTCATCCGCTCCCTGCCGGTTTCGGTGCTCTATACCGTGGGCGCCTCGCTCTTCGTCTCGCTGACCATCATTCCCTTCCTCGCTAGCCGCATCCTGTCGCGCCACGAGGACCCGGAGGGCAATGCCCTGCTGCGCGGCATCATGAAGGGCATCCATACGATCTACCGGCCGCTGCTGCATGTCGCCCTTGGCCGGCCGCTGTTCACCTGCATCATCGCCGGGGCGCTGTTCGCCGGCTCGATCCTGCTGGTGCCGAGGGTCGGCTTCTCGCTGTTTCCCCCCGCCGACTCGCGCCAGTTCGTGATCGATGTCGATCTGCCCGATGGCTCGCCCCTGGCCGAGACCGATGCGGCCGTTCGCTATGCCGAACGCGAAGTGGCGGCGACCGAAGGCGTGCGCTGGGTCATGTCCAATGCCGGCCATGGTAATCCGCGTATTTTCTACAACATCATCCCGCGCGAGGATGACCCGACCCATGGTGCCGTCTTCGTCGAACTCGACCATTGGGACAACCGCACAAGCCCCGCGCTGATCGATGATCTGCGCGCCCGGCTCGATCGCTATCCCGGCTCGCAGATGGTCGTCCGCATCTTCCAGAATGGCCCGCCGATCGAGGCGCCGGTCGCCATGCGCCTGACCGGCCCCAATATCGAGACGCTGAAATCCCTGGCGGCCGAGACGACGCGCATCATCGAAGGCGTGCCCGGCACCCGCGACGTGGTCAATCCCCTGCGCCTCGACCGCACCGATCTCAACCTCGGCATCGATACCGCCAAGGCGGGCGTGCTCGGCGTTCCGGCCGGCGCGGTCGACCGCACGGTGCGCCTCGCCCTCGCGGGCGAACAGGTGGCCAATTTCCGCGAGGAGGATGGCGACGACTATCCTGTCGTCGTCCGCGCCCCCCTCGGCACACGCCACGAACTGGACGCCCTCGGCACGATTTATGTGCCGACGACGACCGGGGCGACGCCGCTCGCCAGCGTGACCAGCCCGCATTTCGAGGCTGGCCCCGCCCGTATCGACCGTTTCGACCGCGAACGCTCGGTCACCATCACCGCCTTCACCCAGACCGGCTTCAACACCGAACGGGTGACGGCCCTGATCCAGCAGGGGCTGAAGACCCTGCAACTGCCGCCGGGCTATCGCCTCGCCCTCGGCGGCGAGGCCGAGGCGCGGCAGAAGAGTTTCGCCGGCCTGTCGAATGCGATCCTGATCGCCGTCTTCGGCATTCTCGCCGTGCTGATCCTCGAGTTCCGCAGTTTCGCCTCGACCGCGGTCGTCGCCGGGGTCATCCCGCTCGGCGTGATCGGCGGTATCCTCGCGCTCTATCTGACCGGCTATACCTTCAGTTTCACGGCGGTGGTCGGCTTCATCGCGCTGATCGGCATCGAGATCAAGAATTCGATCCTGCTGGTCGATTTCACCACCCAGCTGCGCCGTCAGGGTGTCGGCCTCAAGGACGCGATCGAGCAGGCGGGCGAGATCCGCTTCCTGCCCGTGCTGCTCACCTCGATGACCGCGGTCGGCGGCCTGATGCCGCTCGCCGTCGAAGGCTCGGGCCTCTATTCGCCGCTCGCCATCGTCATCATCGGCGGCCTGGTGACCTCCACCTTCCTGTCGCGGCTGGTGACCCCGGCGATGTATCTCCTGCTCGCGCCGAAGCAACTGCCGGACGACGAAATGCTGCCCGCCGCCGCCCCGGCGGCTAGGGAATAAGGAAAGCCGGGCGGGGGCGCCCTATCCTGATCGAGGTCCCGGCCGTCGCCGGGACGACGAGATTGGGGCGGGCCTAATCCCCGTGGCGTCATCCCGGCGCAGGCCGGATCTTTGGCCGGAAGGGACACCCCATCCGGGACGACGAGTCGGGGGGCGTCAGGCGGGCAGGGGGATGAACTCGGTCTCGCCGGGGACCTTGGGGAAGCGGCCGGCCTGCCAGTCGGCCTTGGCCTTCTCGATCCGTTCGCGGTCGCTCGAGACGAAATTCCAGAAGATATGCCGCTCCCCGTCGAGGGGGGCGCCGCCCAGCAGCATGACGGTGGCCGCCGTCTCGGCCCTGATCGTCACCGGCACGCCGGGCGTGAACACCGCCATGGTGCCTTCGCCCAATTCGCCGTCCGGCGTCGTCACGCAGCCGCCGGCGACATAGATCGCCCGCTCCTCGTGATCGTCCGGCAGGGCGAGCTCCGCGCCGGGGTCGAGCTTCGCCTCGACATAGAACAGGGGCGAGGGGATATCGAGCTGCGCCGTCGCGCCGTAAGCCGTGCCGGCGATCACCGTCAGGCGGGCGCCGGGCTGATAGACGACGGGCAGCCTGTCGGCGCCGACATGGGTGAAGAAGGGCTCGCTCTCTTCCATCGCCCTGGGCACGGCGACCCAGGCCTGGACGCCGTGCAGATGGACGGTGCCGCCTTCGGGGTGCTCGGGCATCCGCTCGGAATGGGTGATGCCGTGGCCGGCATTCATCCAGTTCAGCTCGCCCGGCCGGATCGGCTGGACATAGCCCAGACTGTCGCGGTGAATGATCTCGCCCGAGAACAGCCAGGTCACGGTGGCGAGGCCGATGTGCGGGTGGGGCCGGACATCGGCGAGGCCGCGCGGCCCGGCATCGACCGGCCCCATGTGATCGAGGAAGACGAAAGGCCCGACATGGCGGCGCGCCGGGAACGGCAGGATGCGCCGGACCGAGAAGCCGGGCGCCAGCTCGCGCGAGCGCGCCTCGATCAGAAGTTCGGTGGCCGGCATCATTCCCCCCTGGGCGCCGTCAGTCGCCGAGGAAGGTGACGAATTCCTCGAGCGGGGCGCGTTCGCTGCGAAAACCGTTCAGCGGGTGTGCCGCATCCCGCCGGCCCAGCGCCATGCCGGCGAAGAGCATCAGATTGTCGGGCATTTTCAGATATTCGCCCAGTGTCTTGTGCCAGATCGCCCAGGCTTCCTGCGCGCAGGTATCGAGCCCATGTTCCCGGGCCAGCAGCATGATCGACTGCATGAACATGCCGAGGTCCGCCCATTGGCCCGGCTGCATCTGGCGATCGATGGCGAAGAACAGCGCGGCCGGGGCGCCGAAGAATTCGAAATTGCGGGCGAACTGCATCAGCCGGCCGAACTTGTTGTCCCGCTCGATGCCGATCGAATCGTAAAGCTGTTCGCCGACGCGGTAACGCCGCGTGCGATAGGGCTCGGTCAGGTTCGGCGGATAGATCTGGTATTCCGTGCCTTCGCCCTTGGGGCTGTCGGCCAGTTTCGAGCGGATCAGGGCCTTGATCTCGTCAAGCGCGCCGCCCGTCGCGACATGGACCGTCCAGGGCTGGAGATTGCCGCCCGAGGGCGCCCGTTTCGCGGTTTCCAGAATGGCCCTGATGGTATCGACCGGCACCGGATCGGGCAGGAATTCCCGCACCGACAGGCGGCTGTCCAGAGCTTCCGAGACCTTCATGGCTTTCCTCCCTTACGTTGACGTAAACGTAATGGCGAGGTCCGCGTTCGTCTATTGTTTTAAATCGTCAGACAAGATGCATCCCGCCGTCGATCGGCAAGGTGCAGCCGGTCAGCGCCGGACTGTCGATGGCGAAGCTGAGCGCGCGCGCGAGATCGGTGATGGTCGAGCCGGCGCCGAGCGGGGCGGAATGGAAGGCATCGGCGAAACTCTCGTCCGACTGCTTGCCGCCAGGCAGGGTGAAACCCGGCGCGATGGCGACGACCCTGATGCCCTGGGGTGCGAGGGCGACCGCCAGCAATTCGGTCAGGGCGGCGAGGCCCGCCTTCGCCACCGTATAGGACAGGAAGGCGGGATCGGGCCGGCCCGACAGTTTGAAATCGGTGATGTTGACGATCAGGCCGGGCCGCTGCCGGGCCGACAGGGCCTCGGCGAAGGCCTTGGCCAGAAAGGCCGGGGCCGACAGGTTGACGGCCAGATGCGCATCCCAGTTCGCCCGCGCCAGCGTCTCCACCCGATCATGAACGAAACGGGCGGCATTGTTGACGAGAAGGGACAGGCCGGGGGCAAGCTCGATGGCGGCGGGGATCAGACCCTCGACCGCGGCCGGATCGGCGAGATCGGCCTGCAGGACATGGGCGACGCCGCCGCCGCCGCTGATCTCGGCGGCGACACGGCTCGCCGCCTCGGCGCTGTTGTTGTGGTGAAGGACGACGGCATGGCCCCGCGCCGCCAGATGGCGGGCGAGACCGGCACCGATGCGCCGGCCCGCGCCGGTCACCAGGGCGGCCGGCCGCGGTTTCATGTCAGGGGACGACCTTGCCGCTGATGACCGACCAGACCTTGTCCGGCACGGTGCCATCGCCGATCAGGCTGGTGTCATAGGTCGCGCCATCCTCGAGGGTCACCCGGAAGCTGCGCTCGCCGGTGAAGGCGACATTGGTCGGCGCCGGCCGGCCGCGGCTGCGGAAGATGGTCTGGTCGAGGGGGCGGGACGCATCCGAAATGCTGACCGTGACATCGAAGGTGCGGTCGTCGGCCGAGCCGCAGTCGACCGCGCTCAGGGTCGCGGTGATGCTGCCATCGGCATTGCTGGCGCGGGCGATCGCGCCCTGTTCGCAGCGGATGTAGAAATAGACCGTCGTCCCGACGCCGATCAGGACGAAAGCGATGGAGGGCACGCCCAGCAGCAGGAAGACATAACGGCTCCACGGTGCCGGCAGCAGGGCGCGGCAAACGAAGGCCGCGACCAGGGCGAAGCCCGCGACGAACAGCAGGGTCATCAGCATCGGGGAAATCCGGCCAGGATCAGAGGCCGTTCATATAGGACTGCGCCCGCTCCCGGTTCCGCTCCACCTGCTCGATGCAGTCGGTGAAGGCGGTGGAGATTTCGGCGTCCTGCAGGTGGGGCAGGGCCTCGCGCAAGGTCGCCAGCAGCCAGGATTGGCCGCGCAGGAAAAAGGCGATGCGATCGGCCCGTTCGGGCAGTTCCATGGCGCGGTCGAAGAACCCGTTGGTGGCGTCCGAAGGCTCGACCCCGCGCGCCTTCAGCAGGCGGGACAGGGTCTGGATTGCCTTGGAGGCGTCGGCCTGGATGTCGAGATACATGCCCCGCTTGTTCTGGCACGAGGCGCGGCAGGCGAAGACGGCGGCGACCTTGGCCCCGGCGCGGATCGTCTCGATCAGCAGATTGATCAACTCGTCCAGTTCCGAATCCGACAGCGGACCGTCAAATCGGGGGGCGCGGAGTTCGCCATGATCGTCGGAATGAAGGTCCGGCGATACGGCATGTTGGCGGTCGACAGCGTTCACTTGGCTCGACGTCCTGTAGTATTTTTCGATCAATAGGGGCCCTGGCGGAGGCGGCGATCGGGCAGACCAGGATACGCGTTACCACCTGCCCCGTAAGTCCATTGCACTAAAGCACGATCCTCCCCGCGATCGAAGGGCCGAAGCCATGCCGATGCCGAAGACCGCATATGCATGTGTCCGGTGGAAGCCTGCCTCCCGCCTCGCGCCGCGGCACCAAGGCCCTTGACCTGCCGGCCTGCCGGCGTTCACTTGGCGCCATGCGCAAGACGACCCCCCTGATCATCGCCGCCGCCCTGATCGGCATCGCCGCCCTGACCTGGTTCGAACTGGGCCGCATCGACCAGCGGCTCGAACCCGCCGCGACCGGACAAAGCGGGTTGCCACCCGATCACGAACTGGCGGGGGCCGTCGGCGGTCCCTTCTCGCTGACCGACGAGAACGGCCAGCCGGTGACGGAAAGGAGCTGGCCGGACAAATATCTCCTGGTCTTCTTCGGCTTCACCTTCTGTCCCGACGTCTGCCCGACCACCCTCATCGAGATGACCGAGGCGCTGAAGGCCATGGGGCCGGCGGCCGACCGGATCCAGCCGCTGTTCATCACCGTCGATCCCGAGCGCGACAATGCCCAGGCTATGAAGGACTACACCTCGTCCTTCGATCCGCGCATCACCGGCCTGACCGGCGACCGGGCGCAGATCGACGCCGTGCTCAAGACCTATCGCGTCGTCGCCATCCGCCGGGGCGAGGGCGAGGATTACACGATGGACCATTCCACCCTGCTCTATCTGATGGGGCCGGATGGCAAGCTGAAGCAGATCTTCAGCCATGACATGGACCCGAAGGCGCTGGCCGATGGCATCACCAAGCTGATCGGCGGCTGATGCCCGCCAGATCGTCACTCCGGCGAAGGCCGGAGTCTCGGGGCGGGAAGGCGCCCATGCCTTGTCGAGATGCCGGCCTTCGCCAGCATGACGAGGTGGAAAGAAAGCGTCAGCCGTTGTCCGCCAGCACCCGGCCGGCGAGATAGAGCGAGCCGCAGATCATGACCCGCGCGCCCTGGCCCGCCAGGGCTGCGGCCCGGGCGACGGCGGCTTCGATATTGTCGGCCACCTCGGCGGCAAGGCCGGCGCCAGCGGCCGCCTCGGCTACCTCGGCGGCGGGG
>NZ_JBAQRT010000066.1:0-1677 GCF_049306435.1 Zavarzinia sp. | reverse complement strand
CGACGACGGCGACGGCCTCGCCGCCGATGTGGTGGCCCTGACCGCCAGCCATACCGCCCCGGCCTTCCGCTGGCCCCTGTCGGGCGAGGCCGCCGCGCACCCCGGGCTGATCCGCGATCCCTGGTCGAGCGCCTGTCTGGCGGAGGTGGCGCCGGATGCCGGCGTCTTCGTCGTCGGCACCGGATTGACCATGGCGGACACGGTGGTCAGCCTGCGTCGGCGTGGTCACCGGGGGCAGATCACGGCGGTGTCGCGCCGCGCCCTGCTGCCGCGCGAACACGGTGTCTTCGGCGCCGACATCTGCTTTCCCGAGCCCTTCCCGACGACGGCGGTCGAGACCCTGCGCGTTCTTCGCCATCTGATCGCCGACTGCGAGCGGCGGGGCCTCGGCTGGCATCCGGCGATCGACGCCTTCCGGGGCGCCTTGCGCCGGCTGTGGCCGGGCCTGTCGGCCGAGGAACAGGGCCGCGCCCTGCGTCACCTCAGGGCCTGGTGGGATGTTCATCGTTACCGCATCGCGCCGCAGGTCGCCGCTCTCCTCGCCAGGGGGCGGCGGGACGGCTGGCTGCGCGTCGCCGCCGGGCGGATCGAGGGGTTCGATACGCGCGATGGCGATCTCGTCGCTCGCTGGCAGCCCCGTGGCGGCCCCCGGAGGGAGACCCGCGTCGCCGTCGTCGTCAATTGCACCGGACCCGACGCCGATCCCGCCCGCAGCGTCGATCCCCTGTTCCGTGGCCTGCTCGCGACCGGTATCGCCCGGCCCGACCGGCATCGCCTTGGTCTCGACATCGACCCGGACGGCCGTGTCCTCGAGCGGTCGGGGCGACCGCAGCCCGGCTTCTATATCGCCGGTCCGCTCGGCCGGGGCCGGTTGGGCGAGGTCATGGGCGTGCCCGAGGCCTCGGACCACGCGCGCGAGATCGCCGGACGCATCGCCGCCGATCTCGCCATCCCCCTCAAGCCCGCGAGTTGAAAAGATGAAACAGCACATCACCGTCGCCGATGCCGCGCCACCGCCCAGGACCGCCCGCTATTCCCACGCCGTGAAGGCGGGCGGCTTCCTGTATGTGACCGGGCAATTGCCGATCGACCCCGACAATCCCGCCGCCCCCCTGCCTCCAACCATCGAGGCGCAAACGGAACTGGCGATGCTGAACATCCGGCGCATCGTGGCGGCGGCAGGCTACGGACTGGAGGACACGGTCTTCGTGCGGATTTTCCTCGCCGAGTTCGAGCGCGATTACGTCGGCATGAACAGTGTCTTTCATCGTTACTACGACGACGACGCAGTCATGCCCGGCCGAACCACCGTAGGCGTCGCCAGGCTCGGCCGGGGCGCCCTGGTCGAAATCGACATGGTGCTGTTCAGGCAAGCCCCCTGAGCTCTTCGCCAAGGCTCGCACCGGTCACCGGATCAGACGCATCCTGCTTCCGCTTCATCTCAAAGCCCTTCCTTCTCGGTCGGACACTACTCCTTCGTGGATGAGTTCGCGGGGGTCAGGCCAGAACATCAAAAAAGCCCGCGAGGTCAATGACCTTGCGGGCTGATTTTTGGTTGCGGGGGCCAGATTTGAACTGACGGCCTTCAGGTTATGAGCCTGACGAGCTACCGGGCTGCTCCACCCCGCGCTGGTGGTGGTGGACATTGTGAGGATCTGTATGCTTTGCAGGCCTGGC
>NZ_JBAQRT010000065.1:0-4193 GCF_049306435.1 Zavarzinia sp. | reverse complement strand
GGCTTTCGCTGGTACGACGAGCGGCCCGACGCCCCGTCGCCGGCCCGGCGGGAGGCGCCGCTCGATGCCATCGAACAGGCGCCGCCCGGCGCCGCCGTCGTCGTCATGACCCATGACCACAAGCTCGATTACGGCATCACCGAAGCCGCCCTGCTGCGCGGCGACTTTACTTATGTCGGCATGATCGGCTCGGCGACCAAGAAGGCGCGCTTCTGCCGGGGCTTCGTCGCCAATGGCCACGATCCGGCGGCCTTGGCCCGCCTCGTCTGCCCGATCGGCGCGGGCCCGGTGAAGGACAAGCGCCCGGCGGTGATCGCCGCCATGACCGCGGCCGAGCTTCTGTCGGTGCTGCTGACTCAAGCCCCGGCGGATTGATCGACGGCGCCGATGGCGTCGGCGATGGCGGCGCCGCCCCGGTTCAGCATGAAATCGGCGAAGGCCCTTGTCTTGGCCGCGACCAACCGGCGATGCGGATAAACGACGGAGAGGGAAATCGGCGGCGGCGGGAAGTCCGGCAGCACCGGCACCAGGCGGCCCTGGCGCAGATAATCCGCGACCTCCCACAAGGGCTTCATCACGATGCCGTGACCGCGCAGGGCGAATTCCGTCAGGATCTCGCCGAAATCGGCATCGACCGGGCCGGACACGGCCAGGGTGACCGGCCCATCCGGCGTCGACAGCACCCAGCGCACCGGCCGCGCGCCCGGCAGGCGCAGGATGAGGCAGGCGTGTTTCAGCAGGTCCGCCGGCTCTTCCGGCCGGCCGCAGCGCTCGATATAGCTGGGCGCGGCGCAAACGACCTGCGGGCAATCGGCGATCTTGCGGGCGATCAGGCTGGAATCCGCCAGCGCGCCCATGCGGATCGCGACATCCATGCCTTCCGCCAGCAGATCGAGCACATGGTCCGACAGGCGCAGCTGGACCGAAACCTCCGGGTGTTCGTCGCGGAAATCCGGCAGGATGGGCGCCAGGATCTGCCGCCCGAAGCCGAGCGGCGCGGTGATGCGCAACGTGCCGCGCGGCAGGCGCCCGGCATCGGCCACCGTCGCCTCCGCCCGCTCGAGCGAGGCGAGAACGTCCTGACAGGCTTCGTAGAAGGCCGAGCCATGTTCGGTCGGCCGCACCCGCCGCGTCGTCCGGTTCAGCAGGCGAACGCCCAGATGACCTTCCAGCTGTTGCAGCCGATGCGAGACGACGGCGGGCGACAGGCGCATGTGGCGCCCAGCCGCCGACAGGCTGCCCAGCTCCAGAACACGCACGAAGACCCTTATGTTCTCGATCAAAGCCAAGGGGCGTCCCCATTCTTCGTGAAAATTTGAAGGTCCTGTCGCCAGTGAAAAGGTTTTCTTAGCGCAACGCAACTGTAGGAATATTGCAGTGCAAGAGACATGAAGGCATGCGCCGGCCGGCAGGGGTCGCGCGGCCCTAGCGGAGGCGGTGATGGACCCGATTGTGTGGGAGTGGATCGGCGCGGGGCTGCGCTGGCTGCACGTCATCGCCGGCATCGCCTGGATCGGCTCGTCGTTCTATTTCGTCCATCTCGACAGCAGCCTGAAGCCGCGCGAGGGCCTGCCCCCGGGCGCCCATGGCGAGGCCTGGCAGGTCCATGGCGGCGGCTTCTACCACATGGTGAAATATCTGGTGGCGCCGTCCAACATGCCGGACGACCTGACCTGGTTCAAATGGGAGGCCTATGCCACCTGGCTGTCGGGCTTCGCCCTTCTCGTCTTCGTCTATTACTTCAGCGCCCAGCTCTATCTGATCGATGCCGCCGTGCTCGATCTCGATATCTGGCAGGCGATCGCGATCAGCGCCGGCAGCCTGGTGCTCGGCTGGGCGATCTATGACGGATTGTGCCGCTCGCCCCTGGGGCGGAGCGACAACACGCTGGCGCTGTTCGGTTTCGGCTTCGTCGTCGCCGCGACCTATGCCTTCACCGAAATCTTCAGCGCGCGCGGCGCCTTCATGCAGGCCGGGGCCCTGATGGGCACCATCATGGCCTGCAACGTCTTCATGGTGATCATCCCCAATCAGCGGAAAGTGGTCGCCGCCCTGATGAAGGGCGAGGCGCCCGATCCGCGCTTCGGCCGCACCGGCAAGCAGCGCTCGATGCACAATAATTACATCACGCTGCCGACCGTCTTCGTGATGATCGCCAATCATTACCCGCTCGCCTATGGCGGTGGCTTGAGCTGGCTGATCCTCGCCTTCCTCATCGTCATGGGCGTGTTCATCCGCCATTTCTTCAACACGATGCACAAGGGCCTGCCCGCCCCCTGGTGGACCTGGTGGGTCGCCGCCGTCTGCGCCCTGATCATCGTCGCCCTGAGCCGCGTCACCCCGGCCGATCCCGCCGTCACCGGCGGCCTGCTGCCCTCCCCCGCCGTCGCCGAGGCCAGCGTCGATCTCGCCGCCGCCAGCGACATCGTCATGGGCCGCTGCGGCATGTGCCACACCCGGGAGCCCGTGTGGGAAGGCATCACCGTGCCGCCCAAGGGCGTCGTTCTCGATACGCCCGCGGCCGTCGCCGCCCATGCCGAGCAGATCTACACCATCGCGGTCTGGACCCATGCCATGCCGCCGTCGAACGTCACCGAAATGCCCATCGAGGAACGCCGCGTGCTGGCCCGCTGGTTCGAGGACATGAGGACCGCCACCCGTTGACCATCTGATCCCGAGACGCACCGGCGGCGCTCGCCGCCTCGTGAGGGAGTACAGCGGCCGTCGCCGCCTTGTGAGGAGTAAAGCGATGAGTAGCGCCGTGCATCCCGTGGACGAGAAACTGCCGCCGGCCCGGCTGTTCACCCTCGGCCTTCAACATGTCCTCGTGATGTACGCGGGCGCCGTCGCCGTGCCGCTGATCATCGGCCGGGCGCTGAAACTCTCGCCCGAGCAGGTCTCGGCCCTGATCAACGCCGATCTCTTCGCCTGCGGCATCGCCACCCTGATCCAGAGCTTCGGCCTGCCCGGCGTCGGCATCCGCCTCCCCGTAATGATGGGCGTCACCTTCGCCGCCGTCGGCCCCATGTTGTCGATGGCCAATGACCCGGAGCTCGGCCTTCTCGGCATCTACGGCGCGGTCATCGTCGCCGGCCTGTTCGGCATCGCTGTCGCGCCCTTCGTCTCGCGATTGCTGCGCTTCTTTCCGCCCGTCGTGACCGGCACCATCATCCTCGTCATCGGCATCAGCCTGATGCGCGTCGGCATCAACTGGGCGGGCGGCGGATTGCCGACCCTGAAGGCCATGGCCGACCGGGTGGTGAACGATGTCCCCGTGAAGGAACTCGGCGAATTCGCCAATCCGGCCTATGGCCAGGTCGGCGGCCTCGGCCTCGCCCTTCTGGTGCTTGTCGTCATCCTCGCCCTCACCCGCTGGGGCAAGGGTTTCGTGCGCAATGTCGCCGTGCTGATCGGCATCATCGTCGGCGGCATCATCGCGGCTTCCTTCGGCCTGATGCATTTCGAGAAAGTGGCGGCGGCACCCTGGTTCGACGTCGTGCTGCCCTTCGCCTTCGGGATGCCGACCTTCGATCTCGTCGCCAGCCTGACCATGTGTCTCGTCATGATCGTCGTGATGATCGAATCGACCGGCATGTTCCTCGCCCTTGGCGAAATCACCGGCAAGCCGGTCGATCGCGCCGCCCTGACGAGGGGCTTGCGGGCCGATGGCCTCGGCACCTTGATCGGCGGTATCTTCAACACCTTCCCCTATACGTCCTTCTCGCAGAATGTCGGCCTTGTCGGTGTCACCGGGGTCCGCTCGCGCTATGTCACAGTGGCGGGCGGGCTGATCATGCTGGCCCTCGGCCTCGTGCCCAAGCTGGCCGCGCTGGTCGAGGCGGTGCCGGTCGTCGTGCTCGGCGGCGCCGGCATCGTGATGTTCGGCATGGTCGCCGCGACCGGCGTCCGCATCCTGACCCAGGTCGATTTCAAGTCGAAGCCGCACAACCAGTTCATCGTCGCCGTCTCGGTCGGCTTCGGCATGATCCCGCTGGTGGCGCCCAATTTCTTCAAGCAGCTGCCCCATGGCCTGCACCCGCTGCTCGAGTCCGGCATCCTGCTCGCCGCGCTCATGGCCCTGGTGCTGAATCTCTTCTTCAACGGCTTCGGCACGGCCGCCTCGGCGGAGGCCGACGCGGCCGCCGGCGCCGCCGCCAGCGAACACGTCTGACCCTGTCGCGCCGGTCTCGCGG
>NZ_JBAQRT010000064.1:0-17566 GCF_049306435.1 Zavarzinia sp. | reverse complement strand
ACCCTACCCACAGCCGCCACGGTGACCACCGCTATGGATAAGTAGCCCGCCGCCGCCAGACTCGTGATGGTCGCGCCGGCGAGCTACTTACCCACAGCTCCTACACCATTCGGCGGGACACGATCGCTTCATGTTGGATTGCAGGGAAATTCCAGGGGTACGGGAAATTATAGGGACGCTATATCTATTGTCCCAACAAGCCCCCTCCGCCTGCCAGCAATGAATGCGGGAGTCGCGCTTCAGGGGACGCCCGTCCGACTCTCCGCCGATCCGCCCTCGTGATCGCGTCCGGGACCGATGAGGCTCGAAAAGATGATTAAAATTCGGGCAGCATGAATACGACGGCTTGAAATTGAGCAGATGCTGGGGGCATGTTGGATATCACCCTTGCCGTGCCCGATGGCCATGATCGAACTTTCGCCCAGCCATTACAGAACCGCCTTCGAACATGCGAGCGACGCGATCTTCCTGCACGATCCCGACGATGGCCGCATCATCGAGGCCAATCTGACATCCGAACAGCTCACCGGTTTTTCCCGGGGCGAGCTTCTCGGCAGCACCGTGTCGATCATCAGTCCCGGCCGCCCGGCCTTCAGCATGGAGGAGGCTTTCCGCCGCATCCGCCGGGCGACGACCGAGGGCGGCTACACCTTCGAATGGGTGTGCATGAACAAGGGCGGCGGTGAATTTCCGGTCGAGGTGAACCTGAAGCTGATCACGGTGGAGGGCCAGCGCCTCGTCCTCGCGCTCTTTCGCGACATCCGGGAACGCAAGCTCTACGAGGACCGGCTGATTGCCCGCGAGGCCCATTTCCGCCGCCTGATCCAGCATTCGTCCGATGGCATCGCCATCGTCGCGCCCCATGGCCGGCTGCGCTATGTCTCGCCCTCGATCTCGACCGTGCTTGGCTATGACGAGCGCCGGGCCACCGGGCGAAACGTGCTGCACTACATCCACCCGGAAGACGGCGAGCGCATCCGCCACCTGCTGCGGCGCGAGAGCCAGGGTTGCAACGACACCGATGTCGCCCATCACGTCACCTACCGGATCCTGCATCGCGACGGCCACTGGCGGCACCATGAAGCGACCTGCAAGGACATGGTCAACGCCTCGGACATTCAGGGTGTCCTGGTCAATTTCCGCGATGTGACCGAGCGGATCGAGGCGGAATTGCGCGCCCGCGAGCGGGAGCGGGAGCTGGAGCATGTCGCCCGCTGCCGGTCCATGGGCGAACTCGCCTCCGCCCTCGCGCATGAATTGAACCAGCCCTTCGCCGCTATCGGCAATTATGTCGGCGGCTGCATTCACCGGATCGAAGGGGATCGCTTCGATCGGGACGAGACCCTCGACGCGCTCCGCCAGGCCAGCGCCCAGGCCGACCGCGCCGGCCGCATCATGAGCAGCATGCGCAATTTCACCCGGCGCAGCGATCCCACCCGCATCATGGCCGATGTCAATGCCATGGTGCGCGAGGTCACCCCCTTCATCGATGTGAAGGCGGAACGCGAGGGGTGCCGGGTGGCCTACCGCCTCTCGGCGACACCGCTGGAAACCATGGCGGACCCGGTGCTGATCGCCCAGGTGATCCTGAATATCGCCTTCAACGGCATCGAGGCCATGGCCGAGACCCCGGGTCCGCGCCGGGTCCTGAACATCACCACCGACCGCCTGCCCCGGGCCGTGCGCATCTCGATCGCGGACCAGGGCCACGGGCTGCCCAAGATGAATCCGGACAAGATCTTCGACGCCTTCTACACGACCAAGAAGCAGGGCCTCGGCATCGGCCTGGCCCTGTGCCGGACCATCGTCGATACCCATCAGGGCCATATGTGGGCGACCTCGGGCGCCGATGGCACCACGTTCCATGTCGCCCTGCCGATCGGCCCGCCCGAGGAAGGCACGGCATGAACGCGCTGAGGTTCCTGCCGCCCGCGGTCGAGCGGCCGACTTCCCCCATCGTCTATATCGTCGACGACGACGAGGCGGTGCGCGCCTCGCTGCGCTTCCTGCTGGAATCCGTCGGCTCCGACCTTCGATGCTGTTCGAGCGCGGCCGAATTCCTCGACAGCTACGATCCGCGTCGGCCCGGTTGCCTCGTTCTTGATGTTCGAATGCCCATGATGGGCGGCTTCGACCTGCAGAAACTGCTGGCCGACACCCGGGTGCCCCTGCCGGTCATCTTCATGACGGGCCATGGCGACGTGCCCATGTCGGTCCGCGCCATGAAGAATGGCGCCTTCGACTTCATCGAGAAGCCGTTCAACTACCAGGTCATGCTGGACACGATCCAGGGGGCGCTGGTCCGGGGCATCGAGTTGCACGAGGAGGCGCAGCGCACGTCGAAACGCAGCGCCCGTCTCCTTTCGCTCTCGCCGCGCGAGCGGGCCGTGCTCGACCTCATGATCGACGGCAAGCAGTCGAAGCAGATCGCCCATGAACTCGGCATCAGCCCGAAGACGGTCGAGGTTCACCGCGCCAACATCCGCCAGAAGCTGGGCACCGACAGTCTGGCGCAGATCGTGCAGATCGTCTTCGGCGTGAAGCCGACGGCCTCGGGAAATCCCTGATCCCCCCTGGGGAAAACCCCTAGTGCACTGCGATCGCCCCCAATTGAGGGCGGTAAACCGATTTTCCTATCGTGAAACCCAGGACGTGCGGCAACGGCCCGGTCAATGACCCGGGCGGTTCCATGGGGCACGGCTGAATAGGCCAAGGCTTGTCCGAAGGCAAGTCCATTCTGGGGGTTACGATGTCTCGTGTTGCTTCTGCATCGATCCTTGTTTCCGCGCTTTCGCTTTGCACGCTCAATGCCGCTCAGGCGACCGAAGGCGGCGGCGGGGCCTATGCCAATGGCGCGGAAAGTTTCATGACCGGCGCCCTGCCGCCGCCGGGCTTCTACGCCCTCAGCTACAACCAGTATTACACGGCGGGCGAGTTCAAGAACGACGCGCCGCCCTTCGCCGATTTCGATGTAACCGTCGCCGCCACCATCTTCCGCGCCGTCTATGTCACCGACGTCAGCATCCTGGGCGGCACCTGGGCCATGCACGCCTTCCTGCCCTTCGCCAAGGTCGATGTCGGCATGGGGTCGGCCAGTGGCAGCGCCTCGGGCCTTGGCGACATCATCATCGATCCCTTCATCGTCGGCTGGCATTTCGGCGACTTCCACCTGATCACCGGCCTCGACATCTATCTGCCGACCGGCGCCTACGACAAGAACGACCTCGCCAACATCGGCCGCAACTACACGACCTTCACCCCCGTCGTCGCCGCGACCTGGCTGAATGCCGAAGGTTACGAAGCCTCGATCAAGGTGATGTACGACATCAACACCGAGAACACGGCGACCGATTACACCTCGGGCGACGAACTGCACGCCGACTTCATCCTGGCGAAGCACTGGGGCCCGCTCGCGGTCGGTCTCGGCGGCTATGCCTACAAGCAGGTGACGGGCGACAGCGGCGCCGGCGCCGTGCTCGGCGATTTCAAGGGCCAGGCGCTCGCCCTCGGTCCCCAGGTCTCCTATGGCGCGGGCAACCTGATGGTCGCCGCCAAATACCAGAGCGAGTTCGAGGTCGAGAACAAGTCCGAAGGCGACAAGTTCTGGCTGAACCTCACCCTCGCGTTCTGATCGGCCCCCAAGACTTCAAGGAGTTCCATCATGTCGGCAGCGCCCGTCATCGAAGTTCATTCCTACTCCGGCGGCATCGTCGGGCCGAGCATCCCCATGCTCGGTCCGGTGGCCGACGGCGGCACCATCAGGACCGGCACGCCGCCGGGCTGCTGGGGGCCGATGATCACGCCCAAGTTCAAGGGCGGCCATGAGGTAACCCAGCCCGTCGCGGTCGAGGGCGCCGAGGTCGGCGACGCCGTCGCGATCAAGATCCGGAGCATGAAGGTGACCTCGCTCGCCACCTCCTCGGGCGTCATGGAATTCGTCGAGGGGCATTACAAGGGCGATCCCTTCGTCGCCAAGCTCTGTCCCGCCTGCGGCACCATGAGCCCGCCGTCCCACGTCGAGGGTATCGGCGACGACGCGATCCATTGCGATGTCTGCGGCACCGAGGTCCACGCCTTCCACATGTCGAACGGCTATGTGATCGTGCTCGACCGCGAGGCCGGCGTTTCGGTCACCGTGAACAAGGCGGTCGCGGAGAAACTGGCCGGCAGCGCCAGCGAATTCTCGGTCCTGCCCGATCTCGCCGAACAGCATTCGATCCTGACGCTGGCCCGCGCCGACATCGTCGGCCTCGCCGCCCACATGCAGCCCTTCCTCGGCAATATCGGCACGACGCCGTCGGTCGACATTCCCGACTCCCACAATTGCGGCGACTTCGGCGCCTTCCTGATCGGCGCCCCGCACAATTACGCCCTGACCCAGGACCAGCTGGACGCGGCCAAGACCGATGGCCACATGGACACCAATTCGGTCCGCGAAGGCGCTATCCTGATCTGCCCGGTGAAAGTCCCCGGCGCTGGTATCTACATGGGCGACATGCACGCCCAGCAGGGCAACGGCGAGATCGCGGGCCATGCCACCGATGTCTCGGGCGAGACGGAAGTGGACGTCGAGGTCATCAAGGGCCTGGCCATCGACGGTCCGATCCTGCTCCAGCGCCCCGACGACCTGCCGCCCATGGCGCGGCCGATGACGGCGGCGCAGAGGGCCGCGGTCAAGGCGCTCGCCGCGCGCTACGGCCAGACCGAGATCGAGGATAACGCCCCGATCACCTTCCTCGGCACCGCCGCCAACCTGAACGACGCGACGAAGAACGGGCTGGAGCGGGCCTCGAAGGTCACCGGCCTTCCTTACGACGAGATCCTGAACCGGGCGACCATCACCGGCTCGATCGAGATCAGCCGGCTGCCCGGCATGGTCCGGGTCACCTTCATGTGCCCCATGAACATCATCGAGAAGATGGGCATCGCCCATCTCGTCCGCGCCCAATACGGCCTCTGAGGAGATTTGTGATGTCACAGACTGAACAGCGCTGGGCCGCCGCCTATCCCGAGCTTGGCACCGGCCCCATTCCGGTCGAGCCCTGCGTCTCCCCCGAATTCTTCGACCGGGAAATGGACAAGGTCTTCAGGAAGACCTGGCTGAAGGTCGCCCGCGTCGAGGAAATCCCGAACCCTGGCGATTACAAGGTGAAGAAACTCGCCTTCGCCCATACGTCCGTGATCCTGATCCGGGGCAAGGACGGGGTGATCCGCGGCTTCCACAACACCTGCTCGCACCGCGGCAACAAGGTCGTGGTCGAACATGGGGACGAGACCTTCGGCTCGAGCAAGGCCGCCGTCGTCACCTGTCGCTTCCACGGCTGGGTTTATGACGCCAAAGGCGACCTCGTCGCCGTGCCCGAGGAAGGCAAGTTTCATTCCTGTTTCGAGCGCAAGGACAACGGCCTCACCCCGATCCGCACCGATGTCTGGGAAGGCTTCGTCTTCGTCAACCTCGATCCCGCCGGCACCGACACGGTCGCGGAGTTCCTGGGCGACATGGGCAAGCACATGGGCGGTTTCCCCTATGGCAACATGACCAAATGCTTCGCCTATAACACCGAGCTGAACTGCAACTGGAAAGTCGCCCATGACGCCTTCGCCGAGGCCTATCACGTCTCGACGATCCATGCCGGCTCCTTCCCGAATGTCTTCTCGTCGGGCTTGCAGAACGTCTATCTCGCCGGGCCGCACCGCACCACCGCGGTCTGTCTGACGCTGGACGCCGAGCCGAAGCCGGTCGCGAAGATCGCCAATTCCCTGTCGGGGGCCTCGCTCGTCGCGGCCAGGGCGGCGACCATGTTGCCGCCCACCGTCAATCCGGACAAACGGTCCGACTTCGCCTTCGAGCTGTGCGTGCTGTTCCCCAACCTGCTGCTGCACATCTCGGAAGGCATCTGGTTCACCCATCAGTTCTGGCCGGTCGCCCACAACCGCACCCGCTGGGAAGGCCGCTATTACCTGCCCCAGCCGAAGACCAATTCGGAACGCTGGGGCCAGGAATTCGCCCAGGTCCTGCAGCGCAACGCCTGGCTCGAGGACACCGCGACCATGGAAGACACCCAGACCGCCCTCGAATCCGGCGCGAAGCAGGTGATGCACCTGCAGGACGACGAAATCCTGATCCGGCACGGCTACCACGCCCTCGAGAAATTCATGGCGGCGGAGTGAGGAGAGCATCATGACCAAGACCCTGCCCAAGGCCTTCGAGACCCTGACGCCCTTCATCGGCTGGGCCCTGCCCACCCAGTACGAGCGCCAGCGGAAGCGCGTCCAGTCCTCCACCGGCGAGATCCGCGCCTTCTACGATGCCGCCCTGCCGCTGCTGCCGAAGATCCTCGCCTACGTCGATCAATACCCCCTCGGCCAGTTGCCCGAGGAAGCGCGGCCGGCGTTCTGGCTGGCGCTGTCGCTCGCCGAAGTGGCGCCCCATGTCGAGCTTTACAAGGGTGACCCGCTTGTTCCCTTCAGCTTCGATGAAGCCCGCTTCATCGCCGAACACGGGCGGGAGGCCGCCTGACCATGGCCCGGACGGCATCCCTCGAGACCCGGCTCGACCGGCTCGAAAGCGCCGAGGCGATCCGCGCCCTGGTCGGACGCTATGCCCTCGGCGCCGACCGGCGGAATGATCCCGCGATCTTCCGCGACCTCTTCACCGAGGATGCCGTCTGGGAGGCCGAAGGCTTCGGCCGCCACGAAGGGCGCGAGGTGATCCTCGACGCGATCTCGACCATCGCGCGCGAGCAGATCGTCTGGACCCTTCACTTCATGACCTCGCCGATCATCGAGATCGATCCCGAGGGCGATACCGCCCGCTGCCGCTGGTGGCTGTGGGAGACTTCGAAAATTACACCGGAACCGGGCGCCGCCCCCGTGGCCCATTGGCTGGGCGGCACCTACGACAGCCGCCTGCGCCGGGCGGCGGGGGAATGGCGGTTCCACCACGTCATCCTCTCCCTCTCGCTGATCAGTCCGCACAAGGACGGCTTCACCACGGTCTGACACCAGGATTTCAAGGAACTTTCCCATGCGCAAGATTGCCATCATCGGCGGCGGCCAGGCCGGCCTGCTGCTCGGCTTCGGCCTGATCGACAAGGGTTACGACGTTACCCTCTATTCCGACCGGACCTCGGAACAGCTGCTGCACAGCCGTCTGCCGTCCACCACCTTCATGTTCGAAAACTCGTTGAAGCTGGAGCGGGCGCTCGGCCTCAATTTCTGGGAAGAGCTGGCGCCCTATTCGGAAGGCATTCATGTCGATTTCCGCGCCCCCGACGGGACCATCGGCCTGACCGTGCAGGGCCGCCTGCGCGACAATCACGGCCAGGCGGTCGACATGCGCGCCAAGTTCCACCGCTGGATGGATGAATTCACCCGCCGGGGCGGCCGGCTGGTGATCAAATCGGTCAGTCTCGCCGATCTCGACGATATCTCGGCCACCCATGACCTGACCATCGTCGCCGCCGGCAAGGGCGCCATCGCCGCCCTGTTCGAGCGCGACGACGAGAAATCGGTGCACAGCGTGCCGCCGCGCAATCTCGCCGCCGTGCTCGTCACCGGCTCGAATCTGACCGGCCCTCGGCCGTGGCGTGACATTCCCTTCCGCCCGATGCGTTTCAACTTCATCGCCGGTGCCGGCGAATATTTCTCGCTGCCCTATTACACCCATGCCCGGGGCGAATGCCGCAGCTTCCTGTTCGAAGCCATCCCCGGCGGGCCGATGGATGTCTTCGGCGATGTGAAGGATGGCGACGACATGGTCGCGCGCGTCCGTCAGGCGGTGAAGACCCTGACCCCGGACGAGGCGGACCATGTTCCCGACGACATGGAAATCACCGATGCCAATGCCTGGCTGAAGGGCAGCTTCACGCCGGTGGTCCGCAAGGCGGTGGGCACGCTGCCGTCCGGTCGCATCGTCTTCGGCATTGGCGATGCCGTGGTGCTGAACGACCCGATCGCCGGGCAGGGTGCCAACAATGCCACGCGCATGGTCACCGCCTATCTCGACGCGATCCTCGCGCGGGGCGACGCCCCCTTCACCCGCGACTGGATGGAGGAGCTTTATGCCGGGTTCTGGGAGCGGTCGGGCCAGTACACCACCGACTTCACCAATGGCCTCCTGGTGCCGCCGCCGCCGTCGATCATGGAAATCCTCGGGGCCGCCTCGAAATTCCCGGCGATCGCCGATGATTTCGTCGGCAACTTCAACGATCCCAGCCGCTTCTGGCCGGCGATCACCAGCATCGAGGCGGCCAGGGCCTATATCGCGTCGCGGGTGGGCAATGTCGCCTGACCTCGCGGCCGCGGAAGCCGCCTTCGATCCTCGCGACTTCCGCCGGTCCCTCGGGCTTTACGCGACCGGCGTCGCGGTGGTCACCACCGTGGCGCCGGGAGGGACAAGGGTGGGCCTGACCATCAATTCCTTCGCCTCGGTCTCCCTCGATCCGCCCCTGATCCTGTGGAGCCTGGCGAAGACCTCGCCCCGCCTCGGGCTTTTCGCCGGGGCCGATCATTTCGCCGTGAACATCCTGGCGAAGGATCAGGAAGAGATGTGCCAGCGCTTCGCCCGCCCGGGCGAGGATCGCTTCGCCGGGCTGGAGACGGCGCCGGGCGCGGGCGGCGCGCCCCTGCTGCCCGGCTGTCTCGCCCAGCTCGAATGCGCGCGGGATCAGGTGGTCGAGGGCGGCGATCACCTGATCCTGATCGGCCGGGTGCTGCGTCACCGCCGCGGCGGTGGCCTCGACGCCCTGGTGTTCTGCAACGGCGCCTTCACCGGCATTCCGACGGAGAGACATTGAGATGACACAGGATCTGACCGGCAAGACCGCCATCGTCACCGGCGGCGCGACCCTGATCGGGGCGGCCGTGGTCGCCGCCCTGATCAGGGCCGGGGCGCGGGTGACGCTCGCCGATATCGATGTCGCCGGCGGCGAGGCGGTCGCGACCGGCCTTGGTCCCGCCTGCCGCTTCGCGCGAACGGATGTGACCGATGACGATGCGATAGCGACCTGTGTCGCCGACGCGGTCGGAGCCTTCGGGCGCCTCGACTATCTGGTCAATCTCGCGGCCTGCTATATCGACAAGGGGCCGGCGTCGCCCCGCGCGGACTGGCACGCGGCCTTCGATGTCAATGTCTTCGGCGGCGTCATGATGCTGCGGGCCTGCCGGCCCCATCTGGCGGCGGCCGGCGGCGGCGCCGTCGTCAATGTCACCAGCGTGTCCGGCCGTGTCGCGCAAGGGGGCCGCTGGCTCTATCCCGCGACCAAGGCGACGATCGAGCAGGTCACCCGCAACGAGGCCTTCGACCTCGCCGCCGAGGGCACGCGGGTGAACGCCGTCTCGCTGGGCTGGACCTGGTCGGCCCCCATCGCCGGGCTTTCGGGCGGCGACCGGGCCAGGGCAGACCGCATCGCCGGCGCCTTCCACCTGACCGGTCGGGTGGGCGATCCCGAGGAAGTGGCGGCGGCGATCGTCTTCCTGCTGTCCCCGGCCGCCTCGCTGATCACCGGCACCACGCTGGCGGTCGATGGCGGCTATCTGGCGCTCGGCCCCGAAGGGCGCGGCAATCCGATGGAGGCATTCGCATGAGCGACGGCGGTGTTCTGGCCGGCACTTTCCTGTGCCTTGAAGACGCGGTGCCCGAGGGCGGCGCCCTGAAGATCGAGATCGCGGGCCGCCCGCCGATCGCGGTCTTCCGGGTTCAGGGGCGTTTCTTCGTCACCGACGATACCTGCACCCATGGCGAGGCCTCGCTTTCGGAAGGCGAGATCGACGCGGACGAATGTGTCGTCGAATGTCCCTGGCATTCGGGCGCCTTCGAGCTTTCGAGCGGCAAGCCCTGCGGCGCCCCCTGTACCATCGCGCTGCGCGTTCACCGCTTCGAGCGGCGCGACGGCGGCCTCTATCTCCTCGGATGAAGATCATGGCTCGTATCGAGATCGTCGACGGCGCGGCCTTCCCCTGCGAGGCGGGGGATACGCTGCTGCGCGCCGGACTGCGCGCCGGCCTCGGCCTGCCCTATGAATGCAACGCGGGCGGTTGCGGCACCTGCAAGGTCGAACTGGTCGAGGGCGCGGTGGACAATCTGTGGCCCGAGGCGCCCGGCCTGTCCGACCGGGACCGGCGCAAGGGCCGGGTGCTGGCCTGCCAGTCGCGGCCCTCCGGCGACTGTCGCCTGCGTCTGCGCCTCGATCCCGCCTGCGTGCCGCCGGTCCGGCCCGTGAGGCGCGGCGCCCGTCTCGTCGGCATCGCCGATATCACCCGCGATATCCGGGAATTCCGTTTCAGGGCGGAAGGTCCGGCGGATTTCCTGCCCGGCCAATATGCCCTGCTGTCGCTGCCGGACGGTCTGGAGCGGGCCTATTCCCTGTCGAATACCGCCAATGACGCGGGCGAATGGCATTTCCAGATCCGCCGTGTGCCTGGCGGGCGCATGACCGGCCAGCTGTTCGACGACCCCCCGGCGGCGGTGATGCTGGATGGCCCTTACGGCCTCGCCCATCTGCGCGAAGGCCCCCGGGACGTCGTCTGCGTCGCCGGTGGCTCCGGCCTTGCCCCCATGGTCTCGATCGCGCGCGGCATCGCGGCCGATCCCGCGGACCGGCGCCGGGTGCATTTCTTTCACGGCGGCCGCGCGGCGCCGGATCTGCCGGGGGAAGCCTGGGCCCGCGACCTCACCGGCCTCGGCTCCCGTCTCGACTATCATCCCGCCGTCTCGGACGAAGCCGCCCCGGGCTTGCCCAAGGGCTATATCCACGACATCCTGGCCGCCTGGCTGGGCGAGCGCCTCGATGCCTTCGACTTCTACTGCGCCGGCCCGCCGCCCATGGTGCAAGCGCTGGAAGCCCTGCTGATCGCCGAAAAGGGCCTGCCCCCCGGCCGGGTTCGCTTCGATCGCTTCTTCTAGGCGGAAATTATCTGGCGCTTGGGGGTTTTCGGGACTGTCGCGGGATTTCAGGCGCGCCCAGGCCTCCGGCGCGTTGACCGGGGTCGGAGCGGGCGCGGAGACGCTTCCCACTCTTGATTTTCCTGCACGCGGAAGTCTGTGGGGAACAGTCGTTGCCGGCGGATCGCGGCGCGCCTGGGCGGCGGCGCAGGACGTCAAGCTCATCCGGTCCGATCATTGACGAGGCCGCGTGTTTGACAATGCCTCGATCTGATCAGAGCCCCAATGCCGGCCCGTGGAGATCAATTCAGGATCGCGTGACGCGGCGGGGGGACTGGGGGAAGCCGTGGGGATTCGATCCGCGTCGACGTGTCCCGACCCCATGGGTTTCGTTTCCAGGCCCAGGGTGCTTCCATGGTTTTGGAAAGTGGTGCCCCAGGTCGGACTCGAACCAACACGCCGTTGCCGGCAACAGATTTTGAGCGCGCCCAAATAGGGTATCCGTTGTGTATCCGGTTGTACGCTAGCGCCCGATAAGAGACTGATGCATATGGACTTTCATCTCTGATCGCGGTTCCTGTTCCAGCCGGTTGTACGCTACGGTTGGATCCCTGGTTGCACCTATATCGCACCTGGTTCCAGCCTCTCAGGAGGTGGAAAATGCCAAAACTCAAACTCACCAAGTCGGCGGTCGAGGCTGCGACCCCGAAGGAGCGCGATTACGATCTCCGCGACACACTCATACCCGGCTTCATGGTGAAGGTCACGCCCGCTGGCCGGAAGATCTTCATGCTCCACTATCAGACACGGTCCGGCATCCGCCGCAAGCCGGCGATCGGCCGGTACGGGGAATTGACCGTCGAGCAGGCCAGGAAGATCGCACAGGACTGGCTGGCGGATGTTCGTCTCGGCAACGACCCCAGCTCCGAGCGCTCTGCCATGAGAGCGGCGCCGACGGTGAAGGAGCTCTGCGAGCGATTCATCGAGGACTACTCGAAGCACCACAACAAGCCGCGTACGGTCGAAACGAACCAGATGAACATCAAGAACCACATTCTTCCTCGGTTGGGGAAGCTGAAGGTTCCCGACGTCACGCGCGCCGACGTGTTCGCGATGATGAGCGGGATGTCGGATCGCCAGATCATCGCCAACCGGACTCTCGCCTGCCTGCGCAAGATGTTCAATCTGGCCGAGGTCTGGGGATATCGTCCGGACGGTTCAAATCCCTGCCGGCACGTTCAGAAATATCCCGAGAAGGGTGCCACCCGCTTCATCACCGACGATGAGCTTCGGAAGCTCTATGCCTATCTCGACCGCGCTGATGCCGAAGGGCTTGAGCATCCGATCCTGACGCTGGCGATCCGCCTCCAATTCGAATTCGCAGCCCGCATGTCCGAGATCCTCAACCTCCGTTGGGACTGGGTCGATTTTGAGAGCCGTCGGGTCACCTGGCCCGACAGCAAGACCGGCGACATGACCAAGCCCCTCAGCGAGGAAGGTCACCGCCTGCTCTCACAAGCGCCGCGCATCGAAAACTCGCCCTACGTCTGCCCGGCGATATTCGATCCCGAGAAGCCGATGACGGAGGGTACCTATCATAGCGGTTGGAGCCGCATCCTGGAGCGTGCCGGTGTACCGCACGTGGGAACCCACGGCATCCGGCACCGCGCGGCGACGGATATCGCCAACTCAGGCGTGCCGGTGAAGGTCGGCATGGCGCTCACAGCCCATAAGACCGTCCAGATGTTCATGCGCTACATCCACAATGAGGACAATCCGATCAGGTCTGCTGCCGAGGCCGTCGCCGCAAGACGCCGAGAGATTGTCACGGCCGTATCGGCAGAGACAGCGCAAGGGGAATTGGTTGACGAGCCGAGCAGGCAAGCGAAGTTGTCTTCGGTTGAAGCCATCGCTCCAAGCCGCACGAGCCTTGGGAACTACCGCCCCTGTCGTCATCGGAAAGATGAGCAGCGAACCCAGCCGCCAGTAACTACCGCGCGTAAATCCAGCAAGGGAACTGTCGCCAATGGCTAAGGAAAATCCTCAACGCCGCTGGCCAACGGCCGAAATCATCAACCGTATCGTGTTTTCCCGAGATGCCGGTCCAATTCGCTTCGTCGATACCGAGGCTGCTGCCCGCTATCTCTCATTGGAAGCTCACACGCTCGAATGCTATCGTTCGCTTGGCGACGGCCCGGCGTTTTACAAATTTGGCCGCTATGTGCGTTACGCTGTGTCAGACTTGGATGCATGGGCCGAGCATTGTCGCAAGGAGCCGGCGAGAGCGGCGAATGGGGGCTGAGATGGGCCGCGACCGGTGGTCAAACCGGTATTACCTCCCACGCCATATCGCGGGGCGCTTTTCCTTGAACGCCTTGACACCCTCAGATTTGTCGTCGCTGTCGAGCGTGATCGCGAATGCCTGGCGCTCCAAGGCATAATGTAACGAAAGTGTTGTCATCAGCGATGCGTTGATACTTGCCTTTGCCTGCGTGACAGCGAGCGGGGCGCGGGCGATTAGACGGCGCGCCATCGAGCGCGCTGTCTGCAGTACGTCCTCAGTTTCAACCACGTCGTTGACAAGGCCGGCGGCCAAGGCCTGGTCGGCACTCATGGCGTCACCCAGCAAAACCATGCGCATGGCGCGAGTCTTGCTGATCAGTCTTGGGAGTGACGGTCTCCCGGTTTCGTGTCCGGGCTGAATGAGAGTCTCCGGCCTTCATCTGCCGGGGTTAACCCCGGCAGATGAAGCAAATTCGGCCGGCGTCAGCCAGCCGAGGGAAGTGTGAGGACGGCTCTCGTTGTAGCGGATCACCCAATCCCGCAGGGCTTGCCGATCCATTCCGGCGAGACGCGCCGACAAGGCCCGGCTCATGCCGTCTAATGCGTTCGCGATCGCCAGCATCCGCCGTGCAACCCGCGGGTCTTTCTCCCGACGGGCATACCCCCGCAGCTCTGACGCCGAGAGGTCCACATCCACAGTATGAATCACAAAGCCAACCTCGGGGGAACCCCTGTAACCGAGTTTCCAAAAAGCCTCTGAGGTATCATTTGAATGTTCACCGCTACATTAAGTGATGAATATCCATAATATTCAATTTATATTGGGAAATTTTGTATTACTGGGAAGTGATAAAGAAATGCTTGTTAATATAGACGCCAGTTCTGCTTGGCGGTTTGTGCCTGTTTTCGCGAATATGCTCCGTAGTTGAGTCCGAAGTGTTTCGCGAGAAACGCCCCATTGCTCTGACAAAGCATCCAAAGGTCTCCCTTCTGCCAGTCCCTGTGCCAATCGAGATTCTGCAGGTGTCAGCCCAAACAGCGCTTGCAGAAGAGATGGCGGAGGCGCCGATACCGTCCCTATGGGCGTCAAGGTGAGAACAGCCGCCGGTAACGGAAAAAGTGTCCGTATGTCGGACGCGATAGGGACAGAATGCAACACTAAAGGCGGCAAGCCTGAAACCCGTAGCGGGACGGATCGACCAATGGGCATCGGGCCACTAATCGCGGCGCTGATCACTGAGTCGAAGATCTTCTGAACGGCCTGATTGGCCAGCGTAAGGCGGCCAATGGTGCGTGTCGCGGTTAGAGCGAGCAGTATCCGCTCCATATCTTCACTGGCCGAAAGAATGCACCCATCACGACCAACAAGAGCGACGGGCGAACCCATGCCCTGAATCGCCATGGTTGTCGTCCGCGCGTGTGAAAGGGGCATCTGCGCGGAAATGCGGACGCTACGATCCAGATGCGGGAGGAGATGTTCGAGGTTACGCCGGAGGGCTCGGGTAAGTCCGCCTCCGCCCTCCTCGTAAAGCATTCGAAATATGACGATGCCGGTATCGGGAAGAAACATCATCGACCCGACCGACTGCGCAATATTGTGCATTGCAAAGAAATCTTTGTGATTGGGGTGACTGGAGTCTACCGAGGAAAATATTAAGCCGAAATCGGAGAAAGTTTTGAATTTACCTCTATTTTGTAATTCTGAATTAAAATAATCTCGATGACACCAACTGCTGTTAAGATACTTATTAATAATATCTGATATATTTTCTGATGAAACCCATTCTGTATTATTAGAAAATGAAATATCCTTAGATCTAATAATAAATGAACCGGATGCATTAAAATAATTATTGATTGCCGTTAGCGCTACTGACCAATTATGCGCATCTGTTGATGCATCATAAATTATATCTAGCAAATCATTTACTAGTTTCATTTAAATTTATCCCTTAATATCCGCCAGGATAGTAAGATTCACTGTATTTATCTGGTGGAATGTTGCCAATTGTATTGAGGACGAGCTTCGCGCCGCGCCCTGGATTATTTTGATTCATCGCTGCTCTCCAATGCTGAATATCAAGTTGCCGATACGCCGCAATGGAGCAAATGCGGCGCTGCGGAAAAATTACCGATAGTCACCCGCTTGGGTGATGCGCTCGGGGCGGGTGTGGGCTCCAATGATGTGGCTGGATGTTGCGGAGACGGGGTGGAGAGCGACATGGAGACGGGGTGGAGAGCGACATGATGAATCGATTAGGAATGTATGGGCCAAAATCTTAATGAAGCCTTCGACTCTGTTACAATATACTGCTTAAAAATGCGAATAAAACAGGCGACTGTCACGAAAATTTTTGAATGTTTTCATAATAATGGGCGGACTATTGTTGGTGAATTTTTTTATGTTCTCCAATTTCTAACTTTAGATCGTTAGGGAGTTATTTGTTAAGAATCGGTGAGGTTGGGCTGGGATTTAAAGAGCGTTTAGGTGGAATGCTTCGCAAGTGGGGGCGGAATATGCATGAGCGATGTGGGATCGTGCTTGCTGGTGGGGCTGGGACGAGGCTGCATCCGATCACGCGGGCGGTGTCGAAGCAGTTGCTGCCGGTCTACGACAAGCCGATGATCTATTATCCGCTGAGCGTGCTGATGCTGGCGGGGATCGACGATATCCTGGTGATCACCACGCCGCATGAGGCGGAGCAGTTCCGCCGCCTGCTGGGCGACGGCACGCCATGGGGCATCCGCCTCTCCTATGCCGTGCAGCCGTCGCCGGATGGCCTGGCGCAGGCCTTCATCATCGGCGAGGAGTTCATCGCCGGCCGGCCCTCCACCCTGGTGCTGGGCGACAACATCTATTTCGGCCATGGCATGACCGGCCTGCTGGCGGAGGCCGCGCGGCGGACGGACGGCGCGAGCATCTTCGCCTATCACGTCGAGGATCCCGAACGCTTCGGCGTCGTCGAGATCGACGCGGCGGGCCGCGCACTCTCGATCGAGGAAAAGCCGGCGGCGCCCCGCTCCAACTGGTCGGTCACCGGCCTCTATTTCTACGACGGCCGCGTCTGCGAGATCGCTCGCGGCATCAGGCCCTCGGCCCGGGGCGAGCTGGAAATCACCGCGGTCAATGCCGCCTATCTCGAGGCGGGCGCGCTCGACGTGCAGCGCATGGGGCGCGGCTTCTGCTGGTTCGACACGGGCACACACGACTCCCTGCTCGATGCCAGCGAATTCGTTCGCGTGGTGCAGAACCGCCAGAACCTCCAGATCGCCTGCCTCGAGGAAATCGCCTTTCAGCAGGGCTGGATCGACGCGGCCCAGCTGCAGGCGACCGCCGATGGCTATGGCAAGTCGCGCTATGGCGACTATATCCGTCGCCTGGCCCGGGATGCCGGCGGGCGCGGTCGCTGATGGGGGACGGGGTCATGCCAGGGTCCGAGGCGGCGAAGCCCGCCATCCTCGTCGCCGGCGGCGCCGGCTATATCGGCGCCCATGCCTGCAAGGCCCTGGCGGCGGCTGGTTTCCTGCCCGTGACCCTCGACAATCTCTCGACCGGGCATCGCCGGGCGGTGAAATGGGGGCCGCTGATCGAGGCGGATATCGCCGACCGCGCGGTGGTCCAGAAGACCGTGGCCGACTTCGGCATCACGGGCGTCCTTCATTTCGCGGCCTGCAGCATCGTGCCGGAATCCGTGCGCGATCCCCTGAAGTATTACGACAACAATGTCACCCGGGCGCTGGCCTTCGCGTCGGCCCTGATCGACGGCGGCGTGCGCTGCTTCGTGTTTTCCTCGACCGCCGCCGTCTATGGCATTCCCACGGTCTCGCCCATACCGGAGGATCATCCGGCCCGGCCGGTCAATCCCTACGGCGCCAGCAAGCTGGCCTTCGAGGGGGCGCTGCCCGGGCTCGAGGCGGCCCATGGTCTTCGCCATGTCGTGCTGCGCTACTTCAACGCGGCCGGTGCCGATCCGGCGGGCGAGATCGGCGAGGCTCATGAGCCGGAAACCCACCTCATTCCCAACATGGCGCGGGCCGCCCTCGGCCTTGGCCCGGCGCTCACGCTTTATGGCACCGATTATCCGACGCCCGACGGCACGGCCGTGCGCGATTACATCCATGTCACCGACCTGGCCGAAGCCCATGTCGATGCCTTGCGCCATCTCCTCGGCGGTGGCGCCAGCCTGACCCTGAACATCGGCACCGGCGCGGGCACCAGCGTCGCCGAGATCCTGGCCCGGGGCGCCGAGATCCTGGGTCGTCCGGTGCCTTGCCAGACCGCGCCGCGCCGCCCGGGCGATCCGCCCTCGCTGATCGCCGACGCTTCGGCGATCCGGCGCCATTTCGGCTGGGCGCCACGCCATTCCGACGTCGACACGATTGTTCGCACCGCCTTCG
>NZ_JBAQRT010000063.1:0-3090 GCF_049306435.1 Zavarzinia sp. | reverse complement strand
CCCCGGGCCGCGCCCGTGCCCCTCGACCCGGAAGCCCTGTCCGTCGCCATCGCGCGGAAGGTCGACGAGGGCACGCATGTCTTCGAGATTTCGCTGACGCCCGACGATCTCGGCCGCATCGATGTCCGCCTCGAATTCGCCGAGGACGGCCAGATGACCGCCCGGGTCTATGCCGACCGGCCCGAGACCCTGCATCTCCTGCAGCAGGACAAGGCCGATCTCGTCCGCAATCTGACCAGCCAGGGCGCCGCGACCCAGAACACCACGGTCAGCTTCGCCCTGCGCGACGGCCATGCCGGCCAGAACGGCGGCAACGGCCCGGGCGACGGCGGCGGCAATGGCAACAGAGGACGCGGCAGGGGCCAGAGCGGCAGTGGCGCGTCCGAAACGGTGGCGAATGCGGCCGGCCCACGTCAACGGCGGGGCGGCAACGCCCTGGCCGTCGACATCCAGGTTTGACGATCAAAGAAAGAAGGATGGACTCATGACCTCCGTCTCCTCCGCCACGGCCGCGACCAATTCCTCGACGACGACGTCGACCGCCACCGCCGGCCTCGCCAAGAACTTCAGCACCTTCCTCACCCTGCTGACGACCCAGTTGCAGAATCAGGATCCGCTGAACCCGATGGATTCCAACGAATTCACCAGCCAGCTGGTGCAGTTCGCCCAGGTGGAACAGTCGATCAACGCCAATTCGACGCTGTCCAACGTCCTTTCGGCCCTGCAGGGCCAGGCGACGGCGAGCGCCGTCGGCTATATCGGCAAGGAAGTCGCGGTCCCGACGCCGACCGCCGCCTTCGACGGCACGACCCCGGTGACCTGGCAATATGCCAAGGACACGGCTTCGGCCTCGACCACGCTGACCATCGTCGACGCCAAGGGCCAGACCGTGCGCAGCCTGACCGGGACCACGGCGGCCGGCACAACGTCCTACACCTGGGACGGCAAGGACGCCGATGGCGATGTCGTCGATGCCGGCCCCTACACGCTGAAGATCACCGCGCTCGACAGCGCCGGCAAGGCGACCGAGACCACGATCAGCACCATGTCGCTGGTCACCGGCGTCGACTCCGGCGGCAGTGCCATCGAACTCGTTACAAAGAACGGCAATGTCGCCATCGACGAGGTGACCAAGGTCGCCTCGTCCGATTGAAAATCGGCTTTTAGGCCGCTGTTAACCCCGCTCGTCTAGTCTCTTCCTTCGAAGTCCCGGCATATCCGGCCGGGCAGGAGTGGATTTGAGCGAGCATCATCACATGGACGAAATCACCGACAGTCCGCGGGGACCCGAGGGGCGCGACCTCCGGCTGGAGGATCTGCCCCCCGCGAATACCAAGCGCTGGGTGATCCGGCGCAAGGCGCTGGTGGTCAGCGCCGTGCGCGGCGGCCTGATCACGCTCGAGGATGCCTGCCGCCGCTACTCCCTTTCGGTCGAGGAATTCCTGTCCTGGCAGCGGGCGATCGACGCCCATGGCCTGCCCGGCCTTCGCGCGACCCGGATCCAGCTTTATCGCGATACCTGAACGCCGCCTGAATCGTCTCCCGCTGCAAAGCCCGGCCCTCGCGCCGGGCTTTGCCGTTTCCGGGCCCCGCTTCTCGCGGGGGCTCCGTTAACCTCCTGTTCAACAGAAAGAGGGAAATTATTGCCTAGGTCGATGGCGCGATGCCGGGGGCGACATGAACGAATTGCTGATGCGACTGAGGGGACTGGGGCTGCGGCGCCTGCTGATGCTGGGCGGCGTCACCGCGGTCGTGGCCGCTTTCCTGATCTTCGCCGCCAATCGCATGATGGCGCCGTCCTATGCCCTGCTCTACAGCGATCTCGACCTTGGCGATTCGTCCCACATCGTCGCCAAGCTCGAGGAACTTAAGGTGCCGTACCAGCTTTCGGCCGATGGAACCCGCATCATGGTGCCCGAGGATCAGGTGCCGCGACTGCGCATGACCATGGCGGAAAGCGGCGTGCCCACCGGCGGCTCCATGGGCTACGAGATCTTCGACCGCACCGAGGCGATCGGCACCACCAGCTTCGTCCAGAACATCAATCACCTGCGCGCGCTCGAAGGCGAGATCGCCCGCTCGATCAGCGCGATCGATCGCATTTCCAGCGCCCGCGTGCATCTGGTGCTGCCCCAGCGCCAGCTTTTCGCCCGCGAGACCGAGGCCCCTTCCGCCTCGATCGTGCTGAAGCTGAAGGGCGGCGGCCTTGATCCGGCGCAGGTCCGCGCCATCCGCCAGCTGACCGCGGCCGCCGTGCCCGGCCTGAAGGCCGACCGGATCTCGATCGTCGACGATCGCGGCAATCTGCTGGCGTCGGGCGACGGTGGCGGCACCGGCGCGGATGGCAGCCCCACGGAAGCGGTGGCCAGCAAGACCCGGGAATACGAGGCCGGGGTGCGCCGCGCCCTCGAGCAGCTGGTCGGCTCGTCGGTCGGTTTCGACAAGGTGCGGGCCGAGGTTTCGGCCGAACTCGATTTCGACCGGGTGACGACCCAGACCCAGACCTTCAATCCCGATGGCCAGGTCGTGCGTTCGACCCAGACCGTCAACGACCGCTCGCGCAATCAGGAAAGCGGCTCGCAGGCCGTCACCGTGCAGAGCAATCTGCCCGGCAACCAGAACCAGGGCGGCGGTGCCCAGAACACCACCGACCGTTCGGAAGAAACCGTCAATTACGAAATCTCCCGCACCGACCAGACCGTGGTGCAGGAAGGCGGCCGGGTGAAGCGCCTGTCCGTCGCCATCCTCGTCGACGGCACCTATCAGACCGCGGCCGATGGCACGCGGAGCTATCAGCCGCGCAGCCAGCAGGATCTGGACCAGTTGGAAACCCTGGTGAAATCGGCGATCGGCTTCGATCCGAAGCGCGGCGACCAGGTGCGCGTCGTCAACCTGCCCTTCGCCGACCAGTCCCTGCCCGAGGCGGGCGGCGCGGCCGACGCCGGCTTCCTTGGCCTCTCCAAGGCCGATTATTTCAAGATCGGCGAAATCGGCGTGCTCGGCCTCGTCGCCCTGCTGCTCACGCTCTTCGTCATCCGGCCGCTGGTCACCCGCCTGCTGGTGCCAGGCGGCGGCGGCCCGGCGCTGGCG
>NZ_JBAQRT010000062.1:0-6638 GCF_049306435.1 Zavarzinia sp. | reverse complement strand
GGCGAGGCGCCGGTGCCGGTGCCGGTGCTGGCGCGGCGGCCGGGGCCGGGCGGCCCTGCAGCTTGGCGATGATCTCTTCGGCCGGACCCTGGGCCTCGATGCCGCCGGCCCGCATGACGACGACCTGTTCCATCAGCGCGACCATGGACACGCGGTGGCTGATCAGGACGATGGTCGCCTTGCGCCGACGAAGCTGGCGCAGCGCCTGGATCAGGGCATTCTCGCCCTCGGTGTCGAGATTGGCGTTCGGCTCGTCGAGGACGATCAGCACGGGGTCGTCGTACAGCGCCCGGGCGAGGGCGATGCGCTGGCGCTGCCCGCCCGACAGGGCGCGGCCGGCATTGCCGATCAGGGTCTCGTAGCCATGGGGCAGCTTGAGGATGAGGTCATGCACCCCGGCCAGCTGGGCCGCCTTCACGATCTTCTCGGAATCGAGCGTGCCGAAACGGGCGATATTCTCGGCCACCGTGCCGTCGAACAATTCGACTTCCTGCGGCAGATAGCCGATGCGCGCGCCCAGTACGTCCGATGGCCAGTCGGCCATGGCGGCGCCGTCGATCCGCACCACGCCGCGATCCGCGGGCACGGCGCCGACCAGCAGGCGGGCGAGGGTGGATTTACCGGCCCCGCTCGGGCCGACCACGCCGATGGAGACGCCGGCCGGGATGGCGAAATCGCCGATCTTCACGATGATCCGGCCATCGTCCGGCGCGGCCGCCATCACGCCGTTCAGCGACACGGCGCCGGTCGGGGCGGGCATGGCGACGCCATCGGTCTTGGGCGGCGGATTCTCGGCGATCAGGGCGGCGACGCGGCCATAGGCGCCGCGCGCGGTGACGAAGCCGCGCCAGGCGCCGACCACCTGTTCGATCGGGGCAAGGCCGCGCCCCAGAATGATCGAGCCGGCGATCATGGCGCCCGGGGTGATCAACTGTTCGATGGCGAGATAGGCACCGGCGCCGAGCACCAGGCTCTGCACCGTGATGCGGATGTAGCGCGACAGCGCGCTGAGGGTCGCGGCCCGCCCGGCGGCCTGCATCTGATAGGCAAGCCCGGCCTCGAAGGCATCCCACCAGCGGGCGCGGATCGCCGGCAACATGCCCATGGCCGAAATGGTCTGGGCGTTGGACAGGCTGGTCTCGGCGAAACTCGCCGCCTTGGCGCCGAACTGGGCGCCGGCCTGCGAGGGCTTGCGGGAAGCGAGTTCGGACAGCGCGGTCAGGATCAGCAGGATGATGCAGGCGCCCAGGGTCAGATGGCCGATGAGCGGGGCCATCATATAGGCAGCGAACACGAAGATCGGCGACCACGGCAGGTCGATGAAGGCGGGAACACCGGGACCGGCCAGGAACTGCCGCACCTGTTCGACATCGCCGGACAGACGGGCCGAGGCATTGTTGGTCGCCTTGCGCAGGTTGCGGCGAAAGGCGGCATCGAAGCCCTTGCGCGACATGTCGACCGTGACCCGAAGGGCGATGGCGTTCAGGATGCGCGAGCGCGCCCGATCGAGCAGGCTCATGATGCCGAGCAGACCGCAGACGGCGATGGTCAGCATCAGCAGCGTGCCTTCGCTGCGGCTGGGCAGGACCCGGTCATAGACCTGCAGCATGTACATCGGACTGATCAGGGTCAGGACATTGATGAACAGGCTGGCGAAGACAACAGCCGCCGTCGCGGCCGGCGCGTGGCGGGCGACAAGCCAGACCAATGCGAAATTACCCGGCGCTTTCACATGCTCCCCCGATACGCGCAGGGTCCCTCCCCTGGGACCCTCATGCAGCTGTTAATATGCATGGCCCCCGTGTCGAGGGAAGGGGCAAAGCGACAAAGCGGCGGGGGTGCGCGGTAATCCCCGGCCAGGATCAGGACCGAAAGCGCGGATCGGGTTCGTGATCGATGATGACGATGTGCTGGCGGCGACGGCGCAGGGCCGGCCGGCCGAAAATAAAGCCGAGCAGCAGCAGGACGGGAATGATCACGGCGAGCGCGCTGAGGATCCCGGCGGCCAGCGTGAGGATGAGGAACAGCACGGCCGCCGCGGCGACGGCCCGCAGCAGACCTTTCAGGGCGTCGTTCATGGCAGGCTCCGGTGAAAGCGACAATTCATCACCGCCATATGGGGATGGCGGCGCGAAATGTCACCCCTCGCCCCGCCCTAGAGAGCCGAGGCGATGTCGTCGAGAATGGCGCGAGCCTTGGCGGCGGGATCGCTGCTGCGCAGGATGTCGCGGCCGACGACCACATGGTCGGCCCCGGCGGCGATCGCCTCACCCGCGGTCATCACCCGCTTCTGGTCGTCCTTCGGGCTGTCGGCCGAACGGATGCCCGGGGTGACGATGCGCATGTCGGGGCCCAGCAGGGCGCGCAGCTTCGCCGCCTCGAAACCCGAGGCGATGACGCCGTCCGCGCCCGCTTCCTTGGCCTTCAGCGCCCGATGCACCACCAGTTCGTCGAGCGGCAGGGAAAAGCCCATGTCCTCGAGATCCTTCTGGTCGAGCGAGGTCAGCACGGTGACGGCGAGGATCAGCGGCTTGCGCGCGCCGGCCTTCGCCCGCGCCTCGACCGCCGCGCGGACGATGGGGGCGTCGCCGGTCACGGTCAGGAATTCCGTGCCGGTGCGGGCGATATTGGTCGTCGCGTTGCCGACGGTCGCCGCGATATCGGTCAGCTTGGCGTCGAGGAACACCTTCTTGCCGAGGCGGAACAATTCGTCGGCAAGGCCGAGGCCGCCGCCGAAGACCTGCTGCAGGCCGAGCTTGTAGAAGCTGACGGTATCGCCCAGCGCCGCGACCATGTTGCGCGCCTGCACGACATTCGGCACGTCGAGCGCGACGATCAGCCGCTCGCGCAGGGACATGTCGATGCGTGGCGCGGCCATCGGGCTCAGACGTTCAGCAGTAGATGTTCGCGTTCCCATGCCGAGATCACCTGTTGGTAGGCGTCATGTTCCGCCTGCTTCACTTCCATGAGCAGGGTGACGAAGTCCTCGCCCAGAACCTCGCCCAGCTCGCTCGCGCCCTTCAGCTTGTTCAGAGCATCGGGAAGATAGCGTGGCAAGGCAAATTTACGGGAGTACGCACTGCCGCTGATCGGATCGGTCGGCTCCAGACCATTTATCATGCCGAGGTAGCCGCAGGCCAGTGACGCTGCGATGACAAGATAGGGATTGGCGTCGGCGCCCGGCACCCGGTTCTCGACCCGGCGGGCTTCCGGCCCCGATTCCGGCACGCGCAGGCCAGCGGTGCGGTTTTCCCGGGCCCAGTGCAGGTTGATCGGCGCGGACATGAAGCGGGTCAGCCGGCGATAGGAATTCACATTGGGCGCGATCAGCGGCATGGCCGCCGGCAGGAATTTCTGCAGGCCGGCGATATGGGACCGGAACAGCGGCGTGTCGTTGCTTTCCGCGTCCGAGAACAGGTTGCGCCCGGTCTTGATGTCGACCACCGACTGGTGGATATGCATGGCGCTGCCCGGTTCCTCGGAATAGGGCTTGGCCATGAAGGTCGCATAGACGCCGTGGCGCATCGCCGCCTGACGCACGGTGCGCTTGAACATGAAGGCCTGATCGGCCATCGACATCGGGTCGGCGTGATTGAAGTTGATCTCGCACTGGGCGCGGCCAGCTTCGTGGATCAGCGTGTCGACGTCGAGTTCCTGCGCCTCGCAGTACTGATAGACATCCTCGAAGATCGGATCGAATTCATTGACCGCGTCGATGCCATAGGACTGGCTGCCGGTCTCGGCCCGGCCGGAGCGGCCGACAGGCGGCTGCAGCGGATAGTCGGGATCGACATTCTTGGCGCAGAGATAGAATTCCAGCTCGGGCGCGACGATCGCCTTCCAGCCCTTGGCGGCGTAAAGGTCGATCACCCGGCGCAGCACCTGGCGCGGCGCCATGGGCACGGGCCTTCCGTCGCGATAGACGCAGTCGTTGATCACCTGGGCGGTCGGGTCCTCGTACCAGGGCACCAGCGACAATGTGTCCGGGTCCGGACGCAGGATGACATCCGGCTCGGTCGGGTCGGTCACCTCGGAATCGATGAATTCGCCGGTCACCGTCTGCGAGAAGATCGACTCGGGCAGGCGCAGCGAGGAATCGGTCTGGCTCTTCAGGAATTTCGAGGTCGGCAGGATCTTGCCGCGCGCGACGCCCGAGATGTCGGGCACCAGGCATTCGACCTCGGTGATATGTCTTTCGTGAAGCCAGGTATCAAGCTGCGTCATGGGCCCCAATCCCTTTGCGTTTCGCCGCATGTTGGCGGGCGGCGGCCCCGAAGGCCTCGAACAGGCGCATGGACACCGGATTGTCCAGGGCCTTCCATTCTGGATGCCACTGCACCGATATGACAAGGCCGGGCGCGTCGGGCGCGGTCACGGCCTCGATCGTGCCATCGGGCGCCGTCGCCTCGACGCGCAGCGTCGGCGCCAGGCGATCGATGGCCTGGCCGTGCAGGGAATTGACGATAAAGCCGTGCTCGCCGGTCAGTCGCTCGAACAACCCGCCCGGGGTGACGGCGACCGGATGGGCCGGGCCGTATTTCACCTCGATCGGCTGATCCTCGGGCGCGCGATGATCGAGGCGGCCGGGCCCTTCGTGGACATGCTGAAACAGGCTGCCCCCCAGGGCGACATTCAGTTCCTGGTGGCCCCGGCAGATGGCGAAGACCGGCAGGCCCCGCGCGATCGCGGCCGAAATCAGCGGCAGGGTGGTCGCGTCGCGCTGTTCGTCGTGCAACGTGCCGGGGCGGCTGGCCTCGCCCTGATAGCGGGCGGGGTGGACATTGGACGGACTGCCGGTGAACAGCAGGCCGTCGAGCCGGTCCAGCACGGCCTCGACCGGCAGCGGCGGGCTGAGGCTGGGGATCAGCAACGGCAGGCAGCGCGCCGCCTCGGCCGCGGCGGCGATATATTTCTCGCCGACGATATTGAACGGGTGGCCTTCGATGGCCCGCGTGCAGGCCGGAATGCCGATGACGGGAAGCGGAGCATCACACATGCCCAACGGCTACCACGCCCGGCCTTCGCCGGGCAACCGCTTCAACGCCCGGCCTTTTCGCGAAAGCGCCCTCTCTTGCCGTTGTCCCCTCAGCCGCCCATGAAGGCGCGCTTCATCGTCGCCGACATGGCGGCGACACCGCCGAGGCTCCAGCCACCATCGACGGGGATGATCGCCCCCGAGATATAGGTGGCATAGGGGCTGGCCAGGAACATGCAGGTATTGGCGATATCCGCCTTGGTGCCGTAGCGGCCAAGGGGCACCGACTGGCGCGCCGCTTCCGCCGCCTCGGGCGTCGGCGCGAGGCGGGCCATGCCTTCCGTGTCCTCGATCGGGCCGGGCACCACGGAATTCAGGCGGAGGCCAAAACTGCCCCATTCGAGGGCGCCGACCTTGGTGATCATGTCGACCCCGGCCTTGGCGGCGCAGACATGCATCTGGAAATCCATCGGAATATAGGCCTGGGGCGCCGAGATATTGACGATGGAGCCGCCCGGCTTCTTCATGTGCGGGAAGGCGCCCTTCACGACATGGAAGGTGCCCAGGAGGTCGATATCGACCACCGACTTGAAGCCATTGGGCGAAATGCCGAGGGCCGGCGCCGGGAAATTGCCGGCCGCGCCCGAAATCAGCACGTCGATCTCGCCGAATGTCGCCACGGCCTCGGCGAAGACCGCCTCGATGCGGGCGGCGTCGCGCACGTCGCCGGCGAAGCCCTGAGCATCGGGGCCGAGCGCCTTCAGCCGGGCGACGGCGGCATCGACCTTGTCCTGTTTGCGCGACAGCACGCTGACTTTCGCGCCCGCCGCGGCGAAGGCTTCGGCGACGCCGAGGTTGATGCCGCTGGTGCCGCCGGACACGAAGACATGCTGGCCGGTGAAGTCGAAGGGGGTGGACATGAGCTCTCCTCTTTCTCTTTTGCTTTGCTGTTTCTCGTTCACATGCGCTCGGTCAGGTGATGCCGCGCCGAGTCCAGAATATCGTCCGACAGGGCCTCGTCATCGACCGCCCGGGACAGCAGCAGGGCGCCGATCATGGCGGCGATGCCGAACAGGGCATGGGATTTCGCCGCCTCGGGCTCGGTCGGGATCAGGCCCGCGATCTGGTCGCGGTAACGCTCCAGCTGGGCGGTGAAGATCCGCCGCACCCCCTCGTCGGAGCGGGCGACGTCGCCGGCGAGGGCAGCGGCGGTGCAGCCATGGGCCGGGTCGTCGCGGTGCCGGGGCGAGAGATAGGCCTCGATCATGGCGACGCGCTGCTGCTTGCCGCTTTTCCGCACCGCCTTCATCAGGCGATCCTCATCGGCGGCGAAGGCGTCCGCCAGCGCCTGTTCGAGCATGGCTTCGCGCCGCTCGAAATGGCTGTAGAAGCCGCCATGGGTCAGGCCGGCCGCCCGCATCACCTCGGCGATGCCGGTATGCTCCAGCCCCCGGCAACGCAGCAGATCGACCGCCGCCGCCAGGATGCGGTCGTGGTTGGCCTGCTTCTGTGCCCGGGAATGCCCCATCGCGCCGCTCCTCCGCCCCCACATTCTGAATGATGGACATCATGCAGAATCTGTATGATCATCATCATCCAGAACAAGACGAAGCTATAGCGTCACCGGGAGGAAAAGTCATGTCGAAACCGGTTGCCCTCGTCA
>NZ_JBAQRT010000061.1:0-2039 GCF_049306435.1 Zavarzinia sp. | reverse complement strand
GCGGAGGCCTGGTCGCCCAGCTGGGCCGCCTGTTGGGCGCCCGACAGCGCCGCCTGGGCGATCTGCTCGTCCAGCGCTGCCTGGGCCGACAGGCCTTGCGTGAGCGCCGCCGTCCGCGCCGCCTCGGCCGCCACCCCGGCTTCCGACGAGGTCAGCCAGGCTTGCGCGGCCGAAAGCGATGAGGCAGCGTTGACGGACAGCGCGCGGTTTTGCTGCCCGATCGAGGCCGTGGCCCCCTCATAGGCCGCCTGACCGGCAGCGGTGATCCGCGCCTGGGCCTCGTCGGCGGTGATGACCTCGCCGACCAGGGCCAGGCGCTCTTTTTCTTCGGCCGCGCGGCGCTTCTCTTCGGGGGTGATTGCCCGGATCGAGGCCAGCTCGGCCGCGCCGGCCTCGGCGATCGGGTCGGCCTGGGCGAGCAGCGTCTCGCGGGCGTGCACGACGGCCGAGATCGAGGCCGCGATGCGGGCGTTCTCCTCCACCGACAGGCCCGGCGCGTCCAGCCCGCGTCGCAGCTTGGCTTCCTGGTCCGAGAGCGCGGTGATGCGCCCCGCCCGGCTGTTGTTCGGGAGGCTGTCCGCCAGCGTCAGGGCGGCGTCGCCGGTGGCCCGACGCCGAATATCGGCAGCGGTTTGCTCGGCCGCAGCTCGCTCTTGGTCAATCTGAGTCTTCAGGGCGTCTCGCTGCTGTTGCAGTCTGGCAAGCTCGGCTGCCTCACCGCCTGTTCGGCCGCCCGCCGAAAGGGGTGAAATCCGCTCGCGATACTGCGCCGGGGCCGCCCTGCTACCCGTCCCCGGCACCATTTCGTGGGTCAAGTCGAAAATTCGGCCGTTTATGGTCGCCAGCTGCGTGGCTCGGTCTTGGCCATCAAAGACGGCATCGACCGCGCCTCCAATGGCCTCGATCGCGCCAGATGCCATGCGGGCCACGAAATCCCACGCCCGGCCGAGCGCGGTTGTCGCCTGCTCCGCGTCCGCCAGGCGGCCGCGCATCGCCTCCATCAAGGCGTTCTGGGCTTCGGTTGTGCGGCCCTGAGCGGCCAGTCGCTCGACGTAGCGGGCGGTGGCGCCGTCGACCAGGCCGAGCTGGCGGGACAGCGTCGAGGCCCCCTTGGCGGGATCGGCCAGTATCTCGGCGAGCTTCGCCGCCGCTGTCTCGACGTCGGTCCCGAGCGCCGCCGCAAAATCCCTGGTGATGCCGATCAGGGCGCCGAACTGCTCGACCCCGATCTTGCCCGTCCGGGCGAGTGCGACCTCGATCGAGCGGGCGGCCGGGACAGACAGGCCGGCGGCATCCGCCGTCGCTTGCGCGATGTCCTCGATGTCGCTGACCGTGGCGCCGGACGCGCGGCCGAGACCGGCAAGCGCGACCTCCACCTCCTTGGTCGCCGTGATGTAGCGGCTGAGCGCGAAGGCGCCAAGGGCCACCGCCGCCGCCAGCGCGCCAAAGCCGACCGTCGTCGGCGTCAGCACGCCAGAGAGCGCGGACAGGGTGCCCTTGATACCGCCGAACAAGGGCGTGATCTGGCTCCCCTGCTGCAGCAGGACCATGAGCGGGTTGATCCCGCCGGCCAGCGAAACCACCACGTCGTTGAGCTGATAGCTCAACTGGGTCATCTGCTGGCCCGTCAGCTTGCCCTGACCGCCCAGGGCGCCGAGGCCGGCGCCCATCGTGTGGATGCGCGCCGTCGCGGCCTGGACGACCGACGTTGTATGAGCGACGGCCGCCGCCGCCTCCTGCTCGGAGAGGGCACCGATCCTGGTCGCGCGCGCGATCTCGTCCAGCGCGGCCTTATGGGCGGCCTCGACCGCCGCCAGGGGCACATAGCGGGCGCGCAAGGCCTCGATCTCGGCGGCCTGCAGGCCAACGGCGGTCGACAGACCGCGAAAGGACGCCCCCAGCTGATCGTGCTCTGTCGCCACCAGGCCGGCGGTCACGGCCAGCTGCTGCCAGGACTGGCTGACCGATGAGGCGGCGGCGGCTGTCGTTGCCAGGCCCGCGCCGAGGCCGGTGACGGCAGCGGCCGCGCCGGCCATGCC